>JBBABI010000008.1:0-24840 GCA_041679065.1 Candidatus Absconditabacterales bacterium | reverse complement strand
GCTTCGATATCTATGAAAAGAAATTGGAAGAACTGAGAAACGGATTTGATAGTACGGAAGAGATAGGAGAAAAAATCAAAGACGTGGATATCGCTTATACAAGCAATCCAGAAGACCTAAAACAAGCGGAGATCATTATCGTCACTGTCCCTACCCCCGTAAACGAGAATAAGGACCCTGATTATACCCCGCTCATCAAAGCATCGGAAACCATAGGCAAAGTATTGCAGAAGGGACAGACGGTCGTCTACGAATCCACGGTCGATCCATGATGTACAGAAGAGATCTGCATACCCATCTTGGAAAAGAACAGTGGACTGACCTACATCCAGGATTTCAAGGTCGGGTATTCACCGGAAAGGATCAATCCAGGAGACAAAGAACATACCGTAGATAAAATCGCCAAAGTGGTTGCAGGCTGCGACAAGGAGACATTGGAAGTATTATCCGCAATGTACGGCTCCATCACCACAGGCAAGATCCACCAAGCGCCGAGCATCAAAGTAGCGGAGACATCCAAGATCATAGAAAACACACAGAGAGATATCAATATCGCCATCATGAACGAGATTTCCAAAATCTGCGAAAAGATGGGAATCAATACCTTCGATGTCTTGGAAGCCGCAGGCACCAAATGGAACTTCCTGAAATTCACCCCAGGACTGGTAGGTGGACACTGCATCGGAGTCGATCCGTATTATCTAGCAAAGAGAGCGACGAAAATCTGACTCCATCCCGACGTCATCCTCGCAGGCAGAAGGATCAATGACGATATGCCATCTTATGTAGCTAATCAGGTCGTCAAGATGCTCATCAAAGCAGGTAACAAAGTAGAATGATCAAAAGTGCTCGTCATGGGATTGACGTTCAAAGAAAACGTACCTGATTTCAGGAATAGCAAGATCGCAGATACTATAAAAGAATTAAAAGAATTCTGAGTACAGGTCACAGGAGTGGATCCCTATCATAACTACCTCAACGATCACGATCTGCTAGAACTCAACGTAACACAAAAAGAGCTGGCAACCAAGCCGGCATGAACCTATGATGGTATTATTTTCGCACAAAGTCACAAAGAATTTGAAGATATAGATCTCAAGGAACATCTCACAGAAAATGGCATCTTATTTGATATCAAAGGCAAATTTAGAAAAAGTTGATTTACTCATTATAAAAGCCTGTAATGTGCTGAATAAGCGGATTTATTAAACCCATAAAAACTAGTGAAGCAGAAACACTGATCCAGAATATGAATCAGGCTGTCATTCACCGCGGACCTGATGATCAATGAATGAACGTTGAAACGTTGAAACGTTGAAACGTTGAAACGTGAAGGATAAGTATGTGACTAGGACAAGTAAGGCTATCCATTATAGACCTTACGGATGCATGATTTCAACCAATGTTTTACGATAAAGACGTGGGATCATTTTCCCCAAAGCATAATAAGATGGTACTGGATGAGATAGGAGAAAAATCCATCAGGATAGTGTTTAATGGCGAGGTTTATAATTATCAGGAAATCAAGGAAGAGCTTATCAGTAAATGATACAATTTCTCATCAAATTCCGATACGGAGGTGATATTAGCCAGTTATCTGGAATACGGAGTGGATTGTGTAAATCACTTCAATGGGATGCGGGCTTTCGCCATCTACAATCCAGCAAAGCAAGAATTATTCTGTAGCAGGGATAGATTGGGAAAGAAACCGTTCTATTATTATTTCGATGGCAGTCAGTTTATCTTCTCCAGTGAGATCAAAGGGATATTGGAACATAAAGAGTTAAAAATCAACGTCAGAGAAAACATAGATTCAGAAGCATTGGATTTCTATTTCACCATGGGATATATTCCAGCGCCTTGGACGATATATAAGAATGTGAAGAAATTGGAAGCTCGCCACAACTTACAATTACAAATAACCAATTACCAATTACAAATAACAGATTCCTGCTATTACGAAATACCAGAATACAAACCAATCAACGACAAACAGAAACTCATAGAAGAAGGAAAAAAACTCCTGGAAGATTCAGTGAAGATCAGGATGTTTACGAGCGATGTGCCTGTGTGAGCATTTCTCAGCTGATGATTGGATAGCTCCAGTGTGGTCGCTGAAATGACCAAATGGGTGGATAAAGAAAAACTCAATACTTTTTCCATAGGGTTCGAAGGCAAATACGATGAATCCAATTACGTACATATCGTAGAAAAAGCATTCTGAACAAATCATCATCATGAATATTTCAGAGAAAGGGATTTTGAACGCATGATAGACGATATTTCGTTCTATTATGACGAACCGTTTGCTGATTATTCCAATTTCCCTACCAGATTCGTCTGCGAATTGGCAAAAAAAGACGTTACCGTATCTCTGAGCGGAGACGGCGGAGACGAGATATTCGGCGGATACATGATGCATCAAGTAGGGGCGCAGATGACTATCATCAGAAAGTTACCAAAATTCCTCAGACAACTCCTCTACTATATAGCACCCCAAACGGCCAACAATCTAAGTATCTTTTCAAAAATCAAAGAAGCCTTTAGAGTATCACTATTACCACCACAAAAATTTTACGCTAACGTTGGAGGATCGACGCTCTACAAACCAGAAATATACAAAAAATGGTCTGAAGAGAAATTTATAGAGCTCTTGAAAGCCACACATGGTAATTTCACTCAAGCGATGATAGATTTCGACCTCTTTTACAACACCTTAGCCGACAATTTCTTAGTCAAAACAGACAGAGCCAGCATGGCACAGCCACTGGAGATCAGAAGTCCGTTCTTGGACATAAGATGGATTGAGCGAGGAAGAAAGACTCCGACCAAACGGAAAGTGAATGCATGCAAAACCAAAATACTTATGAGAGAGATCATCAAAAATATCGTTCCTCAAGAGATTATCCATAGGGGAAAGCAAGGATTCCAACCACCTATAGATACATGGATATTGCAAGAGAAATATATACAAGAAATAGATTCTGGAGTTGAAGAATTATATGTTACATGAATATTAAGCAAAGATTGGTTTGATTTCTACAAACAATCGGTCATCAGTACAAACAATTCCGTATTCAATGTATATAAGATCAAATTGTTTTTATTATTACAACGGACAAAAAAACGATTGAAATAGCTTTTATTTTTTTCAGAAAGAAATGAAAAAATACATCGACACCAGAGAAAAAACATTAATCGATTACATCAAAGAAAAAACAGTTCTAGACCTTGGAGTATGAGACACCAGCGATAGATTTTTGCATAAATTCATATCCGATAATGCCAAAGAAGTCATATGAGTAGAACTGGACGAAAAAAGAGCCGAGAAATTAAAAAACATATGATACAAAATACACGTATGAAATGCCGAAGAGATAAATCTCAATAAGAAATTCGATGTGGTCATAGCATGAGACCTGATAGAACACGTAAACAATGTCTGATTATTCTTGGAAAACGTCAAAAGACATCTTCAAGAAGGATGATATTTTATATTCAATACGCCAAACATCTTTTCGATAAACTTCTTATTGAGATGATTGTTTTTTTGAGGCAACGTCAAACAATTTCCAGAACATGTATATGGATTCAATAAAGACATGATCAGAGAACTAGCCAGAAGATATAATCTAAGCATCAAAAAAGAGATCTACTTTTCACACCACGAAAAAAACATCCGAAGCTACATCATAAGATTGTTAAGCCTAATATCCAAAAGACGGAACGAAAATATATTGTACGTAATAGAAGCAAAAGATTAGGCGATATAAATCCTATAAATATATCAGATAGCAGCAGGCCATACCAAAGATATCAATAGGATAGAAAAAGTCAGAAAGGACTTTTTCATTTTAAAGGATTTTCGGAGAAAATTAATTCACTTTTTCTTACTGCCAAACATAATCCGATTGATACCTATAGCAGACAGATACTTAGCATATTGCTTCTTATATCCCAGAGATAAGAAATCTCATCATATGATTTTTATGATTTCCTCATTTCAAACTGCATTATTTTGGAATCTTTTTTTTGAAATCGTTTTGACGATATTCTTTTCAGAAGTGTGATTAGTCCTATACAATCTACCTATACAATCAAAGACATACATAGAGAGACCATGACTATCAACATATTTCCGCATTTTACTCCATAACCATCATTCAGTAATAAACTCCTCAGAGAACCTAAGATTTCTGTTTTCAAGAAAGAAAGAGCTTTTCAAAATAAGAAGCAGCTCAAAACCAAGATCACCATATAAAAAATCTCAATAATGCATTTTTCTTTTCGTCTGATTTCATGAGAATATTTTGGACTTGCCGACTATAGTTCATGAGTCGCTTTTACATAAAAAATAGAATCACAATACCTCATCATATTCCTTGCGTATGCTAATTTCATCCCATTTTATCAAAGACATATATACGCAATCATGCGTCAATTCATCATCACTATCCAAGAAAATCACATAATCGCTTTTTTTATTCATATGGTCAAGTCAGACATTCCTTCACACGCCAGGTATTCAGCTATTCTTCTGATAAAAATATTGGATGTTGTGAGGATATTTCTTAATATATTTTTTTACCAAAGCAGCTGTATCATCAGTAGAACCATCATCTACGATTATCATTTCCCGATCAAAAGGGATATCCTGCTTTTGATTGATAACCGACAAAATAGCATAGTCCAAAAGATCTGCACGATTATAGGTAGGAGTGATAATTGTGATAAATGGTTTCTTATTCTCCATCCGTTAATTTAATCCATAAAAGATTCAAACCGGACTTCTAAAGCATAGAGCTTCATAATAAGGAAAAAATTTCCTTTAAAATCATGTATAGTTCTGCTGATTTCTTGTTCATCAAAGATTTTTCTTGCAAGCAATTTCTTGATTTTTTGATCTATATCATGACTATATTTTTCCTCAAATACCTTTTTAAAATCATGCTCCACACCGAATCAAATCTTCTTGGAATAGATGAATTTCTTTCCAAAGAGCTTGATCAATTGCCTTCTCAGAAGTTCCTTTCATTCCCTTAATCTAAAGATGCTTATCTTCTTCCTGAGAGGAATGGAATAAGCCCTTTCTATGACATCCCTCTCCAGGAAAAGCGTTCTGATCTCTACAGAATTTTTCATCCCTATCAGATCTCATTGGATGACTAAAGAATGCATATTCTCTATAAACAAGCCAAACATATAACTAAAATCGATATACGTCTTATAATGCACAAAATCCTTAAAATCACGTATCAGAGAGACTATGCCATGATATACCTCTGCATCTGTCTCATGAGATTTGAATACACGAGAAATATTTTTGAAATTAGCCGCAAAATAGTTCTCCTTGAAAGTATCCCTAGTGGAATACAATATAGTAGAATACTTATGTCCGGTTATTGCATCCATTCCCTTGATAAGAAATTTTGGTAGGATCTTTTTTATACTAAAATATGCGTCCATCACCAGAAATAACAAGTTATTATACCCATAGTAACATTCATCCCCTCCTCCTCAGGTGAAGATGACTTTATGCTTCTCCTTAACTTTTTTCAGGATCTCATCAGCAAATACCGAGGTGATATGAAAATAGGGTTCTCACAAAAGACGTATGGAATCATCAACCGATTCGAGAAAGTCTGTTCTATCTAATTCCACCACATAATGATTGAGATCAAGTTTTTCTGCGACATATTGAGATCTATCGAAGTCCTCATCCTTCTTTCAGATTTTGAGGGTATAGGCATCGGTCTGGCTTTTCTCGCTTCTTTTGAGTCCGCTACAGACGAAACTGGAATCAATTCATCAAGATAAAAATGAAGCATAATCGATATCTCTAGGCTTCATAAGTTCCAACTTATCATACAGAAATTCGACTTCATTTTGTTTGCTCACAGAGGTTTTCTTCTTCAACGAAGCATATCTTTGTTTTTCTATGATTTTTCAGTTCTTGACTATCATATATGAGGCACTTTCCAGCTTCTGGATACCCTTGAATATACAGAAATGATTGGGTATATGATTGAAATTATCGATAAAATAGAGTTTCAAGACAGCGTAATCGACCTCTTTCTTGAAATCAGGATGCAATCAGAATAAAGCAGGTATCTCTGAAGCGAAATAGAAACCAGAATCATCTTGGATATAAATAAATGGCTTCTGTCAGACAAAATCCCTAGCTATGAATAATTGATCTTCCTTTTTATCGAAAATACAAAAAGCGAACATTCATTGCAGATATTGCAAACATTCTTTCCCAAAATATTTGTACATATAGAGCAACACTTCAGTATCAGAAGTGGTTTTGAATGAGACATAATGTTTAGAGATAAGCAAATCTCTCAATGATTCATAATTATATATTTCTCCATTGAAAACTATCACATAGTCTCATCATTCGATAGAAAATGGCTGGTTTGACCTAGGATCAAGATCCACTATAGAAAGCCTTACATGACCAAATCAGGTATGCTTATGATCCGCGATCCATGTATCAGAAAATTCTGGTCCACGATGATGCATGATCTTATTTGCTGTTTGTAGATCATATGTATTCACCTCTCCAGAAGGAAGATTTATTCAGCAGATTCCACACATTTTGCTACTATCATCAGATCAAGATTTAAAATAGGAAATATTTTCCCCAATCATCTAATTATCATATTTCTAATTCTTTGCGGAGCGACTTCAGTATTATAGTAATGTGCAACAAGCTTAAACCCGTGCCTTTTCAACATTTGTCATAAAGTGAATAGATCAAAATACACTACATGATCCTTATCAAATATTGGTTTCCCCGTAAAGATGACTCTAATGAGATTCGAGAAATTAAAAGCATTCGGAGTAGTAAGAACAAGCAAAGACTCCTTATTCATATGTTTTTTTATCGATTCAAAGAAAGATTTGAAATTATCAAGATGTTCTATGATTTCACCTCATACAATAACATCAAACTTCCTTGATAGATCGAAATATTGCACATCCCCAAAAAATATTTTGGATTTGGTACGCTCTTCAACAAAGGGTATTCTCTCTTTATCAGAGTCCAGCCCTACGCACTCTTTCGCGACCTCACATATTTCCTTATGCAACCATGGTTCATATTCTGATGTGCTTTTATAGGAATTTCCTATGCATCATAAATGCAAAACATGCTTATCTTTACAATACTGCATAATATAATCATGCCTGTCTTTTATGCATTTTTTCATAATTCGATACTATTAAGATTTAAATATGTTTTTCTATATCGATTTTTAGAACACTTTTAAGAATTTTTCTATACAAAAGATAACCATATTCAATAGAGCGCCATATATTTGCTCAAATAGTATAAAAGTATCTTTTGAGCGATGAAATAGGATTAAAGCGATAACATTCCGCCATCCTCCTGAAATACTCGCCTTTATATCTCTCTACTTCCTCAGATCAAGGTATTTGAACTAATTTTTCAAAGGCATCAGTATGTTGAAATGATAGACGCTCCCTTCCAAAGTCATAAAGGATCTTCGCCATAGTATTTGATGTAAATTTCACGTTATATACATTTTTCACCTTTTCGTATCATGCCTTTCACATATGATGGAGTTGTTCTAAAGTGTGATTATCAAGAAACTTGACGAAGCTATCGGGGTATGCGCAATATCATCAATTCACTTCATTATCCACCAATTCTATCTGTGCATCATATAACTTCTTATGTACTTTACCATTTCTATAGAAAGCTTTGAAATCAGTGATGACCGGGACATTAAAACAGAACGCCTCAGCAATAACATTTCAGAAACTTTCTCCGATCCAAGAAGTTTGCCGAAAAACATCTATGGAACGATAAAATTTGGCGATATCTTCAAGTTTTCTCAATTCCGGAAGGAAAAGTATGTTTTTATACATCTTTTTATTAAGCAGAAGCTTCAATGTTTTTCTATAGAGCAATGGCATACCAGCAAAGACAAATCAGTAAGAATAATTTCATTGTCTTTGTAATTTCAATAAGGAAGCAATCATCAGAAAGTGCCATTTTGATGGCTCTGCTCTTCCGAGCCTTCATATGATATATTTTTTGTCCGTAAAATGACTTCTATAATCCTCATGAGTCTCTTTAGCCAGACGAACTCGATTCTCAAAATCTATAGGATTGTAGACCACATAAGAATTGGTGAGCGGACCATTGATAAACCTTATTTTCCGATAATCGGTTTTGCTTATGATAAGATTTAAGAGTTTTTTATTGTCTATATAACAGGTAGTGAAATTAACATTTATCAATCCATAATACTGTTTCAATAATACCTCCTTAGTAGCATCAGATATTTTCGCTCATGCGAAATAAATATAATGCATGGATATAGAAGCCAAAAAATCCAATAACTTATCCTCAGTCAAAAGAATCGCATCGTGATCATGAGTGGAAATTAATGTAGGATCATCGACGATATAAATGAAATACTTATCAAAATGATCTTCATGCAGATTTTTATAATAAATAGAAAATTTCCTGTCTCATCAGCCGATTCATTGATTGTTATATGGTCACAAAAATGCTATTCGTATTTTCATGCATTAAGATAATCCTCTAAAAGTATGGCAAGTATTCTTTCGGCAGCTTTCCCATCTCGAAGAGGCGGTATCGCTCATTGTTTATATGTTCAGGATAAAATATCGTCTATATACCTATCTATGACATCAAAATCATCTCAAACCAAAGTATTGGATCATATCTCACAGGTAACTGGCCTTTCCGTATTTTTTCTCATAGTGAGACAAGGTATGTGCAAGTACGTACTCTCCTCCTGTATCCCTCAACTATCCGTCAGGACAAACGCACTATTTTTAACGAGATTGATGAAATCGATATATCCCAAGGGTCATGTAACAACGATACGTTCATTATGCAGATAGTCGGACAAGCCGAATTTTTCTATATTATTTTTGGTCCTGGGATGTAACGGTAAGAATAATTTAATTTTCTGAGCTATTTTATTGAAATACGCAATATACTTCTCTAAATCTTCTTTCGTATCTACATTTGAGGGCCTATGTAAGGTGATCAGACAGTAGCCTCATTTTTCCAATCAGAATCAGGCTATAGTATCCTTTGCATCTATTTTCGATAGATTATGTATCAGGCAATCGATCATTACATGTCACACAAGATGGACTCCACGAGTGATTCATTCGTTTTTTAGATTGACGATTCAGGAATTTTCAGTGATAAACAGAAAATCCGATATCCTATCGGTCAATATTCTATTTATCTCTTCAGGCATACGTTGATCGAAAGATCTCAATCAGGCTTCGACATGGACAACCTTTATTCAATTCTGTTTTGCTGTCAAAGCGCAAGCAACCGTAGAATTCACATCTCAAACCACAAGGACATAATCAGGTATTTCCTCCTGCAACAGCTTATCAAATTCTATCATTATCCTTCCTATCTGTTCCGGCACAGATCCTCAATGGATATTAAGATTGATGTCCGGATAGGGTAATCATAAATCTTCAAAAAAACTGTCCGACATATTTCTATCAAAATGCTGTCAGGTATGGATAAGTTTATATTCGATATCATTATGTTTCCTAATTTCTGAAATTATAGGGGCAACCTTCATAAAATTCGGTCTAGCTCATACTATCAAGAAAATTTTCATCAGAAAAATTAAATTATAAATAGCATCATATTAACAGGATATAAACATTTTTTTGTAAGTCTCTAAAAACTGATCTTGATAATCATTCAAGTCCAATAAGGTTCAATATTTACCTTGATAAGGATAGTGAACATTTTTTCAAATATCTTTGGTATATTCTCACAGAATAACCTCTTTTGCTCAGCTCTTGAAGTCTGAAGTGATGATCGGTAGTCACACTTCTTTCGCTTCTATAAGTACATTTGGAAATCCCTCCACCTCTGAAGCATAGAGAAACACATCAGCTACATTGAGATATTTGAAGATGTTTTTCTGCATTCATAGGAATACGATATTGTCCTGTAATCATAGACTATGTACAAGTTTTTCCAAACTCGGTCTTTCTGGTCAATCTCCGATTATCAGATATATCCGATTCTTGTCGACAGTATCATAAACCGTTTTCAAAGCCAGGATGATCTTATTGTGATTCTTGTTGCCGAATCATTTTTTTCCTACCAATCTTCCCGTCGTGATAAGAACCCTCTTTCCTTGTATCTTGTTTTTCAACTCCTCGGATATCTCTTCAGATTTCATCTTCTCAATCCTCTCTTTATCTATAGGATTATAGATGACTATTATCTTTTCCTCAGGAACGTGGAGATATTCAGCGAGATCGTATTTATTTTCAAGTGAATTGACCACGATGGTTCAAGCCCTAGGATAGAGAATCTTTATCATCACTCTCTGGAGGAGTCCGAACACTCACTTGAAGACGCTTATATGTGTCCTGAATGAAATCGTAGATCTTTTTTTTGCTAAGATATGCACGAAGTTAGCTATCTCCAAAAGACTCATTCACTCAAAGAGGTGATATTTTCTTAGTATATTTCTGAATTTCCAAACATACCGAGGGATCAATAAAAACATAAGAAAATTATTTTTTATATTAGATAACGGGATATGATGGACTCATTTTGGCAAATCATAAAAACTAATAGATTTAAGCGTTATGATATATACCTCCTTTCATTCCTTAATCGCGATATTAGCAAAATTAGTGACTACCCTTTCAGCCCCACCTCATTCAAGTGAATTAATAAGAAAATAAACGTGTTTCTTTTGCATATCTATTTCTCATACATTCAGATAAACGTCAATCCAGCTTCATGAAGATATTTTCATTGAATGTGTTTCAATCAAGCCTCTTCAAACCGCTTCTGGATATTTTCAGCATAATAATAATTGCTCTTTGGCGTAGCTAAGACATCAAAAGCATCATTGTGTTTCATATTGTAAGGGAAATTTATGTAATAATAGAAAGGCATTTTTTTGACGGCCCCCTTGAATCCTAACCAAGCGATAAATCTAGTAAAGTAATTGATTCCATGGACTATCAATGCAGGGATATGACACAAGAACATAAGTAGTTTTTTATTCATGTGCCTAGTAATATATCTCACCGGTTCATAGAGATAGAGCGCTCTACGATTATTTTTTCTAGCATAAAGCCACACAATCATATGTCCGTTTGGTTGGATAACTTTCTGGGCTATAGCAGTAAATCATCATTGAGGATCAGGTAAGTGATGCAGCACTCATATCGACTGCACTATCTCTATATTATGCAGAAATGGAAGATTGTAGATATCTCATTGCACGATAAACACATTATCCAGATGCTTATTTAATGCATAGGCAAAGTCCACTGCTTCGGAAACATCGACACCGATAGAGACCTTCGCTCCGATCACTGCAGCCATCTTTACAAACCTTCATGATCCGCATCCAACATCCAGGATTACCTTATTCTTAATATCATCTTTTCAGATATATCATCCGAGGAAGTGTAAGAAATTCTTTTCTTCAAAATCATTCTCCTTGTAGATATTATTCCACTCAAAAGCGAAACTTTCTGATGTCTTCTTCTGATGACGCATAAATGCATCCAGATTCTCAATCTCTTTAATCGCATGCTGCCATTCATGTTTCAGTTTATCACTCAATTTATCCTTAAAAAGATCAAAGAACGCATATTTTTTTTGTAATAGATCTTTCTTGAGTTCGCCTACCAATAATCTTGGAACTCCACCGATTATCGGATAAGCATTCTGGCTCGAAAAAAGCTCTCCATGGACGATATGATCTCACTCATGTTCAAAAACGATGATATCAAGTTTTTCTTGGTTTACAGGATCTGTCAGAAAATCCAAATGCGATAAAAACATTATGTATATCAGTAATAATTTAAAATATTCCTTTATAAACCTCATAATACTTCTCTATACTCTTATTCCAGTCAAAACGCTCCTTCACCTGCCCATATGATAATCATTTTAATTTTTCATGATTCTGAATAGCATATTCCAAACCTTTTTGTAAGGACGAAATATCTCCTTTCTCCACCAATATCAAATCTTTCTGATCTGATATCTCAGGAGTACCTCCGACATTGGTAGCCACCACGACACATGTAGAAAGAAGTCACTCCAAAACACTTGTTGGTAATCACTCTTGATAACTTGGATTGACGACAATATCTACATGAGGAAGAAATTCATTCGCTATGTATGATTTATCTTTGAATCATAAGAAAGATATTTGGTTCTGCAATCAAAGATTCTGCACCTTGCTACAGAGTTCGTCCAACTGATCACCATCCCCCACAATCTCCAAAGTCAAATTTTTATATTGTTTGCGTAAATTATGAAAAGCCTCTATCAATAAATCCAATCCTTTCAGCTTTACCACTCTCCCCACAAACCCAATCACTATATTTCAAAGCCCACCATCATTATTCATTGTTCATTGTTCATTATTCATTCCCTTAAATTCCATTCATCTATGAATTACCGGAATTTTTTTATTAGTAAACTTATTCGCAAATCTCTGGCATCCGGCGCTGATTCCGATCACCATATCACTGCACCTGAAAACATATCTTCAAATCGTCTGGTCATACAGATAGGCGATCATGCTCTTGCACTTGCTTGCAAGCTTCACATAATCGCTTCCATGTTCCATATGTATCCATTTCACTCCATTGCATTTAGCGAAAATCCCACCAACTAATGACGTCAGAAAAAATCTGGTATGCGTATGTATGAGCGTATGTTTTTTCCCGTACTGTTTGATTTGTCCTCTCAGATACGAAATAGTGGTCCAAAATTTCTTGGTCCAAAATTTAGGAAATGGAAATACCGGAATCAGATCAAATGCATCCAATACAACTACCTGATATCAATCGACTCTGTATCAGATTTTTGTATTTTTATAAAAAATATATTCACCCTCCGACATTATTCATTGTTCATTATTCATTATTCATTTCTGCGCCATGGGTGTCGTCACATTAATCAGTTCTCCATATCACTTCTTCACTCGCCATTTGCTTCGTTCCTGTACATGAGACTCCAGACCTCACTTATGAGGCGGGAAATACGGGACAAATTTAATGACATGTATTTTTTCCATAAAGAGATCGCACGGATAAATAATATTGTCGTTCCGGTGTTATTTCCCGGCCTGCCGGGATGCAACCGGAACCCACATTAAGATAATTTAGATTCCAGTTTACCCCGGGAATGTGGGACTGCAAACCTTAACGCCGGAATAACGGTTCTAAAATAATCCCATCTGCACAGGATTCTGAATCTTCTTCTTCAATTCATCTACCGTCTTTTCAAAGGAATTGAATCCATATTCCTTGACCAGCACTTTCTTATATGCTTCGAAATCCATAGATAAAGCGAATGAAGACAATTGCTGCCCAGCCATCGAAGGAACATCTTTTAATGCTATCAGATCCCTGCACGTATATGCAGCTTCTTTATTTTCAATAAGCTTCTGCTGCAATCCTCATGATATCTCATCGATATGCGCATAGATACCATCAATGGTTTTATATTTTTTAATCAGGTCTGAAGCTTGCTTGGGACCGATACCCGGGACTCATTTGATATTATCAGCACTATCGCCTACCAAAGCAAGATAATCAAGGATATAGATCGGTTCAAAAAGAAATTCTTGAAGAAAATTTTTGGTATCGACTCTGATGGCTTTGATGGGATCGACTTCAAAGACATTCACATCTAGAAGCTGTTTGAGATCCTTATCCGAAGAATAGATATCTATCACCAGATCCGGAATATTTTTATGTGCTTTCACTAGCGTTGCGATGATATCATCAGCTTCATAGGTATCTACGGTCAAATTAGGAATCCCCACCTCTTGAACGATAGCTTTAGTCAGTGGAATCTGATGCTTGAAATCATCATCCATCTTTTTGCGGTTCGCTTTGTATTCCGCATATACCTCATGTCTTAGCGTTTTAACAGGGGAATCCCAAGTAATGACGAGATAATCAGGCTTCTCCTGAAACACTTTGAACAGCATACGAAAAAATCCATAGACGACATTGACATTATGCCCATCTTTATCTGTCAATGGAGGAAATGCGTAATAGGCTCTATAAAGGAATCATGATCAATCAATGATGAATAATTTCACGTAAATACATTAAGAACTAAAATCAAGAATCTTATAGCCAATTCAGCAATCGTTGCAATATATTTTTGATATCAAAAGCCGTCGACATCACAATCCGAAAACATAGTCATCAGGCGTGGACAAGAAATATCCAACACAAAGGGACAAACAGAATATAAGACTATTTGATGGCGACTTGATTTTTTTGTTACTTTTTGTATCAAGACAAAAAGTAAAAAATGCCGGAGGCAAAAAAATACAACTTTTTACCTATTCAACATATTCCCCTATGAAAATATCTTCCACAGAAGCCATGGTAGAATTTGGAAAACAACTAGCTAAAGAGTATAAGATTTTATTATTGCAATGAGAACTCGGAGCAGGGAAAACCTTGCTCGCCAAAGGATTCGCCAAAGGATTAGGACTGAATGAGAATCACGTTCAGAGTCCTACCTACGCATATCTGCACACCCACGGATCCAAACTTCTTCACATCGACATGTATAGGATTACAGAATACAGCCAGCTTGTAGAGAAAGGCATCATTGCACAGATACAAGAATACGACCATATCGTCATCGAATGGCCTAAGCATATTGAGAAATTATGATTATCATCATATGCTATTGTGACGATTGAAAAAATTTCAGAAACAGAGAGAGACGTTACCGTTTCCAATGAACAATGAATAATGCACAATGAATCCTTTGCAGGACTAAAGTAATGTATGTGTCTTTTTTATACAGAAAAAAACTCCACCATTGTTCATCGTTCATTGTTAATTATTCATTCTATTTTAAGTCGATTTTATACTCATTCATCACACTTACAAATTGCGTAATGTGATAATTAGAAAGATTCTGCTTACAAGAATTATCATCATCCCTGATCAATTTCAGGATAATAAGGAAGTTATTGAATTTTTTAGTGATTTCAGTTATATCGGCATCAGTTAATCTGACTTTCTTTTCCACTTTATCCATGATAAACAAAGTAAATGCATTTACGATTTGTTTGACATATGTTTTTCTAAATTCAGGCATTTGTAAAACATACTCTTTCCTATCAATAGTTAATGTGATGGGAGTATAGGTAAGCGCTAATTTACATTGATTAAACCTCGTTATTTCCTCCTTCATCGTACTGCCAGAAACGATCAAATCTCCTGTTCATATAGTACCATTATCTATTGCCGTATAATCAACATCGATGACCCCACTGGAATTTATAAGGAATGATCAAGAATAATTGGCGATATTTCAGATAACATCCTGTATAGATAATCTGAATGCATATACTGTATTAGCTTGCACACCAGAGAATAGATAACTATGTCCGGTTTGATATGTTATTCATGATAAGATTATGGGTGCATTTCCCACTCTCTGATATTGAAACGTAGAACGAGACAATTCATCTGTCACAAAGGATAAGGTAAGTCAGGTCAAGGTTCCCGTTACATTCAATCAAGAAAGTACAGGGGCCGTAACATCAAAGGTCAATGTACCCGTACCACTGACTAATCACGTATTTCCTGCTGCATCAGCATATCTAATAGTATAAAGAAGTTTTCCTTTATTATGTGAAGAAGTTAAGGTTTGTGTATAACTATACAATGGTCGATCCTCGTCATGGAAATCAGCAGTAGCTCCAGCAATAGTTACTACCACATTCACAAGATCTTCACTAGCAATGAAATCCAATTGCACCTCATCATCCACATGCACATATCAGGAAACTGCACCAGATGAGGTAAGCTGAATACCTGTCAATGTAGGAATTTTATTATCTACGGTAAAGATTCATCACGTAGCCAGGACTTGTTGTTCAGCAACGATTCTCATTTGATATCCAGACCAAAAAGTATTATACAAACCAGTCGCTATTCATGTATAGAGATATGATCAGCTTCCAGTGACATGATAGAAACCAGAAGTCACCAATCATGAAGCATTTGTAATACCAGAAAGCAAGAAGGAATTGAAGGTAGTACCTGTAGCTCAAGAGCTCATGGTAGCTATAGAGACCCACTGCTGGTTATGATCCCAAAGTTGAATCGTCAATGGTGTAGATACACAATCATCAGTAAGATAAGATAGCTGCAAAGGGATTGTTCATCTCACCAGAGAGCCAGACAAAGTGGTTATCCATTGGATATCGCCACTTCAGCATATATCATCACCTCAAGACAATACTCAAACATCATCTGGACAAGACAATATTCCTCAAGTCCGATATCATCAAGTAGTAACACAATCTTCATACTCTCCGGTATAATATTGTCCCGTAAATATACAATCTTCAATTGGGTCTACATAGGTTTGATCTACCAGATTGCCACTTTCATCCAATGTGCCTCCAGTATAATATCATTCTTGGATCGTAGTACATTCTTCCTGTCCTCACGTAAGATATCATCACGTAGTGACACACTCTTGATATTCACCAGTGTAATACTGTCCCGTCATGACACATCAGCTTTCCTGATCAGCAAAACTACTATAATAGTATGTAGATATTCCCACACCAAATCAGGTGATAAAAACAAGTATAGTTTTGATTACAGCAAAACCGCCGAATATCCCGAAAAGATATTTCTGATGATGCTCTTTGAAATGATCTACAATTGTTCCCATGAGACGAAATGAAAATATAAATAGTACCTTTTCAAGTATACTCAGAAATGAAAATTTTGCAAATATTTGGACAGGCAAAAACACGAGAAAAGAGCCAAAAGGAAAAAAACCGACAAAACACAAGGTAAGATACCTATTCTTCGTGAATAGGCGTATCTATCCAATCCCGGTGAAAAATATCTAAAAAAGCAAAAAAACACGAATGAACAGGGATGGAAGACTTTCTGCAAATTTTTAAAATAACCTACCATTTGAGATAGATTATTAAAACAACATATATCAGAAACGTTATATTTTGGACAATAACTCTTTCAGCTGCACAAGTACCTGTAATGCGCTTTCATTCCCTGTCCCCGGTACTGAAAATGCTGTTTCCTGTTTTGGGGGAATAAAGCCAAACGAATCCACTAAAAGCTGAGCAAATTCTCCTCTCGTCATATAGCTTTTATCAGCTTCAGCACTATCATAGACAAATTTTGTACCAAGCGCTTTGCTTAAAACGGTATAAATCTCATGCTTAGTCATCATTGCATCCGGGAAAATATAGTCCTGCTGCCTCTTATTGACGATCAGATAGTCCAACAATCACTGATTTCATGCATAATAGATAAAAGGAGCGTATGTCTGATCACGGGAAACATCTACAAAAGGAGAAACATAGCCAGAGAGATATCTTACATCAAGCACCTGATGCTGCGAATACAATAGTGAATTAACAAGCATGATAATAAAATCATAGCGATGAAGATCGTTATCAGGATAAAATTTGGAAGTAGCTGTATCTACAATACCCAGCTGTGCTAATGTAGAAATAGCAACTTGATATGGATTGCCGAAAATATCTAAGAAAGGTGTCTTTATAGATGACTGATCTCCCTGATACCTAGCAGTAAATCCATCCGGAGTAAGGTCAAATGCCATGACTAAATAGGTAGCAACCTGACCTCTTGTCACGGTCTCCTGGATTTCTAAGGACAGATTACGTACCATACCAGAGAATTCATACCCGATATTGGTAAACAGTTGACTTATATCCTGAGAACTCACAAATCTTTCTACCCCCTGCATATCGGTATAACCGGCCGGTATATGGCTGAGAAAACCTAAATGAAGGGCTGTAGCCACATATCTGCTTGGCAAACTCATATCGCCAGAGAAAGCTCATTCCTGAACTAATCATTGTTCTCCGGTCAATGCATATCCGACCTTGCTGCGGTAGAGATCTACCGACATTTTGATCAGATCGTAGAGACGGAGATAATTATCAGGATAAAACTTCCCTTGTTGTCAGACGACAATCCCCTCTTTTGCCAACAGATTGATGAAATAAGCATGTGGGTGGGTAGCAATATCGCTAAAGTAGGTAGCGAGCTGCTGATTCCCAGAAAACAAATCATCAACCAATACTGTAGAGATAGAAGAAAGAGACGAACCGGTAGTTCATCAAGCATCTCCAATCAACCCCCAAACTTCTTGCCAAACCCCAGACAATCTTTTTCCTAGTACTTCCATAAATTCCCCGATGGACTTTTTATCACTAGACTGTACAGTCGAAGTCGAAGATGACAAAAAAGACCCCTCAGGAAGAGAAGTGTATGAAGCAAGACAAGGAGCACTAGAAGAAAGAACGACTAGGCAAGAAGTAAGAGTAAGTAATGATGTAATGTTTTTGTTTGATATTAATTTCATAGAAGGGGTTAGAAATTAAATCGTCGAGATTATACTCCATTTTTCTGATTTGTCAAGTACTTATTGGAAAAAGGGATTTTAGTCTTTTCACTTGGAAAAAATGATTAAATAAATAAACATATCGTCATTCCCGCGCTACAGTCCCATACGAAGTTATGGGGAAAGCGGGAATCCACATTGTTTAATATAGATTCCGGCTTGTAAGTTCTTAACCCACGCAGTCCTGTCTACCGACAGGTAGATCTGTGTGACAGACGCACCGGAATGACAATTTTAACTCCATTCCCAAGCCCCATGAAATACACCATCCAAACCATTGCTGGCATCCAGACTATTTTCGCACCCATGGAAGATACTAATGCTGTCACCATCCAGATTATGTGCAAGGCAGGCAGTATCTATGAAACAAGAGCAAATAACGGCATCAGTCACTTTCTAGAACATCTTTTCTTCAAAGGAGGAAAAAAATACCCGACACCCAAGGACGTAGCCGAAGCGGTAGATAAGTTCTGAGGGGAATTCAATGCTTATACCAGTGATGAATATGCAGGCTATTATGTAAAATGCGCTCCGGAATTCGTTCATCAAGCCATAGATGTCTTAGCAGATATGATGAATGACCCTAGCTTCCCCAAAGAAGAATTGGAAAGAGAAAAAGGGGTAGTCCTACAAGAATTGAAAATGTATGAAGACAATCCTATGGCTATGGTCATGGAGAAATGGCAAACCTATTATTTCGGAGATAATAGTTATGGCCGGCCAACCATCGGAACCGAGAAGAATATCGCCAATTTCACTCAGGAAATGCTCTTTGCTCATAAAGCTGATCTCTACACTAAAGATAATCTTATCATCATGGTCACTGGCAAGATTCAAGATGCTGAAGCTACCGAAAAACTGATAGCTGAACTTTTCAAAGACCTTCCCGCGACCAAAAGAATCAGTAAACCCATCTTTCCTTCCCACTATTTGCCTAAAGAAAAAATAGGCTATTTTGAGCAGAAAAATGAACAGAATCACCTGGTTATCTCTGCACCAGGATTTGATGGAAAAGATGAGAAGAGATATGCAGCCAATGTATTGGCGACAATCCTGGGCGGTAATATGTCATCCAGATTATTCCAAAGCGTCAGAGAAAAACAAGGATTATGTTATTATATCAAAGGATTTCACCTGAGTAACGAGGATACGTGAGTATTCCTTATCAGAGCAGGTATAGACAAACAGAGGTTTGATTTTGGTGTGGAGAAAATATTCGAAGAGATAGAAAAGATAGCCCAAGGAGATATCACTGAGGAAGAATTTCAGAATGCAATCGGCTATAATGAAGGCCAGATCCAGATGGGAATAGAATCATCTGATGAAATGGCAAACTTCTTGGGAAGCCAGTATCTTATATATAATAAGATAGAAACGCTGGATGATATTCTCCAGAAATACAAAAAATTGACCATCCAGGACATCAAAGATATCGCAGGCATGATCAAGAAAGAAAAATGCTTTCTTTTCTACATTAAGTAATTATTTTTGCAATGCTTTCAATATTTCATATATTTCATTTTCATCCTTGGATATTTCCAACATACATATTTGTTCAGTAAATTTCTGGAAAGCTGTATCACCAGCATACGCATCGTGAGAATTTTTTTTATGGACATTGGAAAGTTCATGAAAGAAGAAATAATCACTGACATCTATCTTTTCCAGAGAATCGTCTCCTAATTTAAGATGGTGCTCCAATTGATATGCTCTCAATCTCTTAAAAAGAGATAAGAAAAATGGCTGCAAAGAATTGAGTTGCTCTTCGGTTTCGATAGGTTTTTCAAAATCAACCGCACCTCTGCCTCATCTCCTATAGTGTGCATAGCCGAACTTGTCACGTATCTCACGATAAAAAGACGAAAAAGGAGCCATATCCAAACGATACTCCTTGTCTTCATAAGCTCTATAATAAGTAAATAACGCTTTATGAAACTCTGCATAGTCAGTATTTTTCCAGGAATAGAAAAGTGAGTATAACGTGGAGCAGAAACCATGCAAAGCGGATTCCTGATGATGAAAACGATCCTCTAAGACATATAATTGATCATTTATGATCATACACATAGCAGCCAGCTCATCTCTTCTCTTAATAATGCGATTGTCTGCACCCTCCAGATGTTTGGTATCCACCATAAGATTTTTTCAAGTAATTTCCTGGAGCTGACGCAAATAAGCTCCTACGGCATGGAAAGAAGTAGCTTCACATAAATCCTGGGAAATTTTTTTAAGTTTTTTTTGGACACCCAAATCCTTGGTATTTACAACAGTTTCGAGCAAAAATGGTTCATACACTTCCATAAGATTCTTATGCATCGCATCAAATTCATTCATCTTCTGGTCAGAAGTTTCCACGGTCTTCTGCTGCCCCCTCACTAAGGAATATACATCCGCATATGTATTCATGCTACCACGAAAATCAGATTTCCTTTTTTCTCCCCCGGTAACATCAACATCCTTGGAATAAGGGATTCTCTCTATCCTAAATGTCACTGGAGTTCCTAGTATTGAACCCATCCTATTAGTAGTCCTTTCCTGACCGTTATAGTCCTTGTAGGTAAAGGGTTGAAATCTTTTGATTTTCTCTTTGAAATTTTGACAATTAGCATACAAGGAAGTTATATGTAATCTCTTTTGAGTCAGATCAGTGACTCTGGAAGGAAGGATAACAACAGGATCGATGAGATAGTCGTTATTTCCAGAAAAATAGCATTCAGATGGAGAGAATACAATCTGCAGGAGATGGGAAAGTGTTCTTTCGCTCGCTAATTCTTTTCTTTTGTTTTCTGGTAACCTCTCGGCTCAACGGAAAATCCAGCCTTTCTTGATATAGTCTTGCTGAATCCTTTTCTGTTGATCGATAGAGATGGCATCAATATGCTCAGTCAATACGTCCAAAAGCTTGGCGACAGACAATTCTTGATACTGCTGTATACACTGAGAACCAAATAATTTTGCCAATTGCAACTGGGTATCTTGATCTATATTCTTTATCTTGGTTTGAGAAAATCATACTTCAAAAGGATGTTTAAGCACCTCAGAGGCTTTTTTCAAAGAAGAAAATTCAGAGAATGCACCCATACGAAACAAAAACAATCTAAATCTGCCTAAATATACCTTTTTCACCTCGATTTTCAACAAGAACTTGACTTTTATATTCGGATAGTTATTTACGAAGCTACAAAAAACAAAAAGCTATGAAAAAAAACCTTAAACAAAAGAAAACAGCTCATATACTCGGTATACATGTAGCTGATGCTATTATTGTAATAATCTTCATCTTGGGAGGTATTGGTATAATTAACTTCTCAGACAAAATTTTCTTGGGAATAATAATCATCTTTGTGGGAATAATCTTCGGACTTTTTCCGAAAATAATAAAAGCAATAATAGAAAATATTTTGAATATGATTATGATATGTTATATAGGCATATCGATCTGGTTAGCTAGAAACAGCAAACCAAAAGATTTTTAAAGATCAAATAAATAAGATTTTTTTTAAAAAATACATCACCGGGGAATTTTTGTCCACCGGTTTTTTTTTATCAGTCCTTAGTCTATAGCTTCCAGCTTCAGGCTTTTGGCTTCAAGCTAATTTCCGATTGAGAATAGCAAGCAAAAACGTATTCTTCTTAAAAGATGATTACAAGAAGACAAGAAGCTACTGGTTACAGATAGCCACAGGTTGCCGCAGATTGACACATATTGTTTATTTATCTTTTCTTAAAAAAAACTAAATTAACAATCTGAGGCTATATGTGGCGTCCCGGAGGACTCCGGGACTGTGAGACAACCTGAGACCATGGAGTAAAATCATCATATTATCATATTTCATTTATAATCCAAGAAAGTAATGTCGCAAATAGCCGATGAGATTCTGAACAATATCGACATTGTTGATGTCATAAGCAAATATGTTCCACTCAAAAGGTCTGGATCCAATTTTTCCGGTAATTGCCCGTTTCATAACGAGAAGACTCCTTCCTTTATGGTCTCGCCAAGCAAGCAGATCTTCAAATGCTTCGGCTGCGGCAAAGGCGGTAATGTCATCACCTTCGTCCAAGAGATAGAAAGGATAGATTTCCGAGATACCGTCAAAGAACTCGCCAAACAGGCAAATATCGACATTAGCAAATATCAGAGCGATAAATTCAATAACCAAGTCTATGCTGACGAAAAGGAAAAAATTAAACGCTTGCATAAATTAGCGCAGCAATATTTCGTAGACGAATTGAAAAAATCTGCGACAGCCACCACGTATTTGAAAGAAAACAGGAAATTGGACGATAAGACCATAGATACTTTTGGTGTCGGTTATGCGCCGGATAGTCATTATGCCCTTTTGCAATATCTGAAATCCAAATGATTTACCGATAATGATCTGATCGATGCCTCGCTGGCAAAAAAATGACAGACTGGCGAAGCGTATGCGTTCTTCAAACACAGGATCACATTCCCTATCTACGATCTGATGAATAACGTCGTCGGATTTAGTGCAAGGATCATCAATCCTCAAGATAAGCCAAAATATCTCAATAGTTCGGAACATAAAGCATTTGAGAAGTCTAAACTCCTCTACGGACTGAATATCGTGAAGCAGAATATCAAACAGTACAATCACATCATCATCGTAGAAGGCCAGATGGATGTTATTGCACTCCATAGATTGGATATGCCGATAGGAGTCGCGACTTGCGGAACAGCTCTTACCGCAGAACATCTCAAACTCATCAAAAGATATACAGAAAATGTCTATCTCCTCTTCGACAATGATGCTGCAGGACAGGAAGCTACCATCAGAGCATTGAATATCGCATACCAAAACAATATCTTTCCAAAAAAAATCAGACTCCCGCTGGAATATAAAGATACCGATGATCTAGCAAATATCAGCGAAGGGAAAGAGATTATAAATACATCTTTCAAACAGGCGCAAGATGGGTTCGTCGCTACTTTTCACGAACTGAAGGCAACGAATGATCTTTCCTCTCCTATAGAAAAACAGAAAATCCTCAACATACTTTTCGGACTGATCCAGAGCATGAATAATATCTCTATGCAACAGCATTATGTGCAGGTCATGAGTGATCTTATTGGAAGCCCTTTTGAGATAACGTATGAACAATACAAGAAATTCAGCAGAGACGAAGGCAGATTCACTCAACCAAGAAAAAAGACAGAAACAGCATATCAGATCGATAGATCATTATTATCAGCCGCCTTATTTTATGAAAATTTCATCGATCAATTTATCGAGAATCAACAAATGCGAAATCCATTGAAACAGCTAGTTGAAAAAATTTCCCTGCTATTGCCGGAAAGCGCATTCGGAAAAATAAAAAATATTGATGATGAAACAGGTAAGATTGCTATAGCAGAAATGCAACTGCGATGGGAGAAAGAACTCAATGATGCCGATGAGAAAAAGAGGTACCATACCATAAAACAGACTATTGAAAATATTTTGCATACCTATATCCAACAACTATTCAAAAGCAAGACCATCAGCGACAATGATAAGAAGGAATTATTGAAATTGAAACAAGCGGTGGAATAAGAATATCGTCATTGCGAGGAATTTTTCATGACGAAGCAATCCAAATAATAAAATCATTTAGATTGCCACACCTCACTTCGCCAGCCTACCCATCGTAGTTCTACGAGGCGCGGCGGCAGGCAGGTTCGGTTCGCAACGACAGTTTTTTTATTTCACCTGCATAGTCACACCAATATATTTCACTACCAAGAATACCAGGAATGCAGTAATCAAGAAATCGATAGAGATAGAAATGACTTTTCCATAAAATATACCTCTATACGACAGCTGTTCTATGTCTTTCACCTTCAATCTCGTGAGAACAGGACGAAGGATCAATGGCGTAATGAGATCATCAATCAATCACTTCACCAGCTCCCCTACTTTGGTCGCAATCAAAAGTCAAACTGCAATACCCACGACATTGTATTGAGAAAGGAATCCAAGAAAATCTCTGAACATAAGGAAAAATAACAAAATAAAAATCTGATTAACCATACACGACCGACTCCAAATTTCAACGTTTTTTTTCAGAAACTATTTATAATGGATCAGTCGCGACACCCTCCTTTGGCGGGCAAGCCTGTCTGAGTGAACAAATCTCTTCAGAAAAGCTGTCGCCATTACCAAATCAACACAAAAAGAAGCCAAAGCAGGCAATGAAAAGAACACGTGATGTAAAACAAACCTCTTGGACTGCCCTAATGGCGACGAGGGGTTTTTGGTTACTCGTATACTACAATTAGAAATTTATATAGAAGGAACAATAGTTATATTTGGTGTTGTGGGTAATTTGTTTTTGTTTATGGCGCTTTAGAC
>JBBABI010000007.1:0-24985 GCA_041679065.1 Candidatus Absconditabacterales bacterium | reverse complement strand
CTGAAATGAAAAGAAACACTTGACTCTTATGGTAAAAAGGTTAAAATCAATATTGATCGATGCTTCTATCTGCTCGGAGATTGTTGCAATGAATCCCTTGGTATAAAAATCAATGGCATCATCGCTACTGGTCCAGAAGTTACTTCTTATGTGTGATCTCTAGATTCGACGATGAAAGCTGGTTATGACTTAAACCGGAAAACTAGCGTACTTAATGCTGATTATGATGCTAAATTATACCAAAGAGATCTAACATTGGAAGGAGTCAAGTCATGGAAATGAATAGAGAAAAAAGATAGTAGTTCGACACAAGCAGGGACTTCAGAAGAAGGTGAGGGAAGTACAACTACTGGAGGCACTACCGATAAAAAAATAAACTAATAATCCATATCCTTTATATATCATTCCATACCAATGAACAAAAAACAACGAATTACCGCCATCTCATTGATTATAGGTTGAGTGCTTCCACTCGCAACTTTTGGATGATTGGTGCAGGTAGGAAATACCGTTTCCCAAAGCAGCGCCGGCAACGCAAATACTTCTTGCGCGGTTACCTTTTCCCATGCTTTCTATGAAGGACAATCATTCAAAGTATATGAGGCATTGACACCAAACACGCTCGGCTCATCTCGGGAAATATTGGATGCATCCAATGCAAGAATATACAATCCTTTTAATATATTGTGAAATACCAGCAATGGAAATTCTCTAGGAGGCCTGCTTCCTGCATTCACCTATAAATCCAATAGCAGACCAGGGACGACGCATTTCAATTTCTGATGAGCAGCTACAGTGGTGGCATACAAACAAGACTCCTCTACGTACGCCGTCAAGCCTTCACCCAATACGTCTAGAACAAGCATCGCTGCACAGGTCAATCATAACTTATATAGGAGACAGATCCAAAGCTGGTGATCAACAACGAATATCTACACGATGTCGTATGTAGATCTTAATAATGTCGGTGGATCGTTTACTGCGAATCCAAGCGCATTTTATGGCACACAAAGTGATTACGAATGTCAGAATTTCTATATCGCGAAATGCGGAGATGGTGTCAGAGACAATCCTAACAAACCGGGAGATGCAAGCACTAATGGAAAAAATGGAATCCTTCTCTGAGGACAAATCATTCCACGAAGCACTACTATTAACCCTCCTGCCGAAGATTGTGATGGCACTGATGGTGTCACTGCAGGCTATAGCTGTACTCCTGATTGTAAAATTCTCCAGCAACCAACCTGTACACTTCTTCCTCCTACGCAAAATATTCTCGCCGGACAATCTGCGACACTCAATTATAGTTCTACCAATACTATTTCTATTTCTAATCTGACGAATATTATTGCATGAACTATTACCCCAAATACAGTAGGATCATTTTCTGTCAGTCCTATAGTCAACACAACATATAGCTTTACCGCTAATGGAGCAGCCGGTACGACACCTGTCACCTGTACAGCTACCGTCACTGTCCAACCGATCCAACAGCCTACCTGTATCCTCGAACCTAGTCAGACCATCATTGCCGGTCAGCAAGCTACGTTGAATTTCAATTCTACAAATACTACTTCTATCAGCAACCTTGTACATATAGGTGCGGGCATCATCAATCCTAACCAAGCTGGATTTTTTGTCGTCTCTCCGACTACTACGACCACATATAGTTTTACCGTCAGCGACGGATTTGGTACGACTCCGCAAACCTGTACAGCAACCATTACGGTCCAACCCAACCCAGAACCTGCATGTACGCTGGGACCTAGCCAGACCATCATTGCCGGTCAACAAGCTACGTTGAATTTTAATTCTACAAATACTACTTCTATTACTAATCTGATAAATATAGGTGCGGGCATCATCAATCCTAACCAAGCTGGATTTTTTGTCGTCTCTCCGACTACTACGACCACGTATAGTTTTACCGTCAGCGACGGATTTGGTACGACTCCGCAAACCTGTACAGCGACTGTCATAGTTCAGCATACCATACAAGAACCTATTCTGACTATCCACAAAACATTGCTGCACGATATTCTTTATCAGTCAGGAGATCTGGTAGGTCGGTTGATAACATTCGCCAATACCGGAAACGGAACTGCGCATAATGTCATCCTCACGGATTATTTACCAGTATCATTAGGCTATGTCAGCAGTCAGATTTTTGGCGTCAATCCTGGATATACCTTTAGTACCGGAATGTTTGGACCGAATTTCTTTGTACAATATTCATCATTTGATTTAGCGCCAGGACAAACAGGATATATGATCATCACCTGACAACTTCTGGATTATGCATTATGCAATCAGACGATGAATACCTCATGGATCCAATCAGATGAGATCTATCCTCCCCTCTACTCTCCAGCGATTTTCTCTTGTTATGCGCCTGATACCAATCTGACAATCACCAAGACCGTGAATAGCACGACATTTTATACCTGAGATCACGTAAACTTCACGATCACCGTGACAAATAATTGACCTTCTGTAGCAAGCAGCGTAACGATAGGAGACATCCGACCAAATCCCCTCTATATCCTTCCTGGCAGCAGTATCACAAGCACAGTTCCTTTTGTGGGTACTAACCCTTGGACACTTATCAATACACTTCCTGTAGGACAATCTGCAACTTTCTTTCTCAATGCACAGATAGCGAATACCGCTCTATGTACCTCATATACCAATATCGGTACACTGAATTATATCGTCAATGGACAGACAAAGACAGGACAAAGCGCTGTGAATTTCAATGTCCTGTGTCCTTCGAGCAACAACAATCAATGTAAGAAACTGACTTCCTATGATAATAACGTCATCATAGGACAACTGAATGATAATAGCAATGAATATGAATGACATGCAGCATTTCATTGCGAGAGCACCCCATGAATTGCCAACACTATCGTGATCGATTGCGGAAACGGCGAAATACATACAGGATATGGTGTCGATAGTTATAATGCCACCTGTGATTTCTCAGAAGATGAAGATGATCTGCCTGCAGATAGATATGTCACCTGTTATGTCGATGGACAGACACAAAATGATTGTAAACAACATATGATCATAGATAAAGGGTTATGATGATACTGTGGTGATGGCATCTTAAGCGACCGAGAGAAATGTGATCTCGGAGATAATGATGCAACCATCCATGAGTATCTGGATGCAGAACATGATGTAGATGCTGATGAATATGCGAATAAATGATATTATTGTCATAATTGTGATATCAAAAAAAATCATGATGAACCAGTGGTTGGTATGGCTGCATGTTTCAGCATCAATAACAATAGTATTTCCTTACAGGAAAATGAAATTCTTCCTTTCTGGCGGAAGATAGATACCGACAAACATCTGACAAACTCATGTAGCAGTTCAAATTCTGCAGGCAAAATTCTCAAAAGTTCATTGATGTGCGAATTCAGATTATTTAATGGCGTACATCAGGAATCTGATGGATATAGCCAACAGTATGCACTTACGGTGGATGGAGAAAAAACTATCACACTTCCTTGCGATACTGATATGCGGACTACGAACCATGACTTTGGTGATCCATTACCGATCTTCGATTACTTCTACAATCAGAGATTTACGAATAATATCCGATCATTGCAGGATCCATTCGGCAGATATTATATCAAGATGGATAGTAATATTTTGAATAATGGAGGAGATGATGATGAAAAAACATATGGAGAATATAACTTAGCACTCTATAGTGTTCATTATGATTACTGTGATGCGAATGGAGATGAGAAAGAAGGCACTCCTATAGATAGAGTCTGTGAAGTGGACTTCTCGGTGACTAAACCATATCTCGCACAAAAGAGTTCTTTCGGCCTGACGAAATCTACGACCATCAATCTGGATGGATATAAGGATATCTTTGGCAACAATATTATCAAAGGAACTGACTTAGAAGACATCATGGTTTTGAAAGAATCTGAGTATGCATGATGATCTACGATCAAATCACTGATGACGAGCTTCATCAATAAATATGAAAAACTGGCGATCTATGTAAAGAAGATAACCGTTTGATCTTCTGTATATTCTGTATACAAAGTACCAAGCCAAAATATCTTTGTATTCAAAGGACAAGGAGAATTACCACTGAACGAAGATGTACGGACAGATTTTACGACACCGTTTACGATGATAGTGGATGGAATAAATCTTGTCGTTAAGTGATCTCTCAAAAATACCAATGGTATGTTTTTGGTAAAGGGTGGAACAATTAAATTTGAAGAACCGGATGCTCCAGGAAGATGCGCACAGACGCAAACCGTACAAGGAATATTTGTGACGGATCAAAAATTTGTAGCCTGATCTGATCTCGCGAATGATGGGGTAACTAAGACTCGATGCCCATTCGGCGGTCTGTATGTGAAAGGCGTATTGATCTGAGACGGAATTCAGGATCTTGTCCAATCCAGAAGATCACAGCTCAATCATCGGTTCATCGCAGGATCAAGTGATGAAGCTTCTATCAAAGCAGAAAGAAGGAATGAAATATTCAATGGCGCAGCAGTACTTATAGAATACAGTCCAAGTCTACGAAATAAACTCCCTCCCGGTGCAAGCGAATTCACCAAAGCGCTTGATGTATATAAGAAGTAGCACAAAATGACGTCCCCCCTTTATCGAAAGGGGGTGGATGCAAAGCAGACGGGGGATTTTCTTCTCAAGAAAACTCCAACATTAAGCACCAGCCTATCGGCAGGCAGGTTCAACATTCAACATTCAAAATTAAAAGAACTGGATGCAGAAATGCCTCTAGTTTTTTTTCTTTCTGTTCTCCTTTCTAAAGGAGGGGGACCGCTTGCGGTGGAGGATTTACACTTCCATAACTCCCGGGAGGAAAGTGATCGCTTCCATCTTGACAATTAACAGCAAAAACATATAGTATACTTGTGCATATTCTGCATCAAAAACAAAATCATAAATATAAACTAAATCTTTTAAAAAAAAATGAAAACAAAAATCAAAATTTTAATTGCAGTGCTTTTCGTAAGCATAGCAAGTGGAAGTTTCGCAAGTATCCACAATGTATCAACTTGCGCAGGAACACCCTTAACCATAGGGAACGTAGTTCCTGGAGGAATTTATTACTCATGGAACACAACACCCGTACAGTACGGGAGTTCCATAACAGTAAATCCATCGTCAAACCAGCAATATGTTGAGACAATAGAGAACATTGCTCATCAATTTATTGTTGCGGATACATTCAATGTAACAATCAATCCGCTGCCAAACGCTACTGCTACTGCCTCTCCTGCAAGTATTTGTATGGGAGCGAATACAACGTTAACAGCAACTGGAGGAACTTCTTATTATTGGAATACAGGAATAGCATTATCTTCTTTCCCTATTGCTCCAATAGCAACTACGCCGTATTTTGTGACTGTTACCAATAGTTTTGGATGTAGTAATACTGCTCAAACAACAGTAACAGTAAATCCTTTACCGACTGTAACAGCTGGAAGTAACTCTCCGGTTTGTGCGGGGAATTCTATTTTGTTAAATGCAACAGCCAGCCCTATATCTACATTTTCATGGACTGGACCAAATGGATTTACTTCATCAAGTCCAATTATTGGAAATGCAACAGTTGCTATGACCGGGACATATCTTGTTACAGCGACAACTTCTGCTGGTTGTTCACAGATTAACGCAACCACAGTTATTGTAAACAATCCACCAACAATAGCGGTAAACAGTAATGCTACAACAATATGCTCAGGAAACTCGCTTATGTTATTAGCTATTGTTAGTTCAGGAACAGTTTCATGGACTGGACCAAATGGGTTTACGTCAAATTCACAAAATCCGATCATTAATAACGTAACCACGGCAATGTCTGGTTCTTATATAGCCAGCGTTACGAGCGGTGGATGTACAGTGACTGGCAATGTGAATATTACCGTAAACCAAACACCAACTGTAGCTATCACAGGACCATCTGCTCTATGTTATGGCGGAAGCGGAACCTTGATCGCTAATAGCGGTGGAACTTATGTTTGGAGTACTGGCGCAACTACTGCAGCCATAAATATTACTCCTATAACAACTACAACCTATACCGTAACAACTACAAATCTTAACGGATGTACTGCTACGGCAAGTTCTGTGGTAACCGTTAATCAAATGCCTGCACCTATTATTTCTCCAGCCTCTGCGACTATCTGCACTGGTGATAATGTGACGCTTAATGTTTCTGGTGGAACAAATTATCTTTGGAGCAATGGATCGACAGGAATAGCACTAACTGTTTCACCTACTACAACTACCACATATAATATAATGGCAAGTAATGGTGGATGTACTGCTACGAATACCGTAACTGTAACTGTAAACCAAACACCAACTGCCAGTATTTCTCCAGCTTCTGCAACTATCTGTAATGGAGAAAATGCATTGCTTTTAGCAAATGGCGGTGGGACTTATCAGTGGAACAATGGTGCAGCAACGAATCTTATTGTTGTGGCTCCTGCAACTACAACTACGTACACAGTTATAGTTACGAATCTTAACGGATGCACTGCCACAGCAAGTTCTATGGTAACAGTGAATCCAGCTCCTACTGCTTCGATTACAGGTAACTTAAATACCTGTCCCGGAGCAAACACAACCTTAACTGCTATAGGTGGCAATACATATGTATGGAGTACCGGGTCTAACGCACAAATCATTACCGTTAACCCAAATACTACAACTACCTACACCGTTACTGTAAGTAATACCAACGGATGCAAATCTTCGACAAGCGTCCAGGTAAATGTTTACCCGTCACCTACCGCAACCATTACACCAAGTTCTCTAACTATTTGCCAGGGAACGAACGGCGTTTTGACTGCTACCGGCGGAGTAAGTTATTTGTGGTCAACTGGTCAACCAACAGCAACGATTACTGTTAGTCCGCCAGCCACAACAAATTACAATGTTATAGTAACTGATGGGAATGGTTGTAAAGCATCTGCAATAACTACTGTTATTGTTAATCATATTTCATCGTATTTCTCCTATGCGGCAGAGGTTTCTTGCCCAGGAGGGAATAATGGATATGCTAATATAGCAGTAAATGGCCAATATCCTTATGCATACTGGTGGAGTCCAACTCCCACATCTGGTCAGGGAACATCTTCTGTAAATAACCTGACTGCAGGAGTTTGGAATGTTCAGATTACCGATGCTAATGGATGCGTAACTAATAATAGTATTACAATTTTACAACCGCCACAAATTGTCATTACCCCGAGCATCAACAATCAAACCGTGACTGTTTCCGTAAGTGGTGGAACATTACTTGGGAGTAACCAATATCAATACCTATGGAGTCCGACTCCGGTGGCTGGGTATGGTGCCTCTACAGCTACTTTTGCTGAAGGAGTAACTCATGTTCAATTAACTGTCACCGATGGTCATGAATGCCAGGAAACTGCTATGATGACATTATCTGGTGGAGTCGGCATAAATGAAATGACTACTGAATCTCCTATCAACATCTACCCTAATCCTGTAAGCGATGTCTTATATATCGAAACAGGAAACATTGAAGTGTCTGAAATCCAGATCTTCGACGTACAAGGAAAGATGATTACTCTTTCCGGATCGACAACAACAGTCGATATGGCAAAAATGCCTACCGGAATTTACTTGCTGCGAATCATTACTAAAGATGGAGATATGTTTTCATCTAAGGTAATGAAGGAATAAACTTTAATGGACACTAAGGACGTCCAAAGAAAGAGCTCGGTTTTTAGATCGAGCTTTTTTCATTTCTTAAATTTTTCACGAAATACGGCACTTCAAGCACTTTCTATCTTTTTTTTGCCTTAGAATCCTCTTCTCGAGCAAGATTACTTTGGACCCCCCCTCAATCTATCACTTTTCTACCATTTTTCCTTGATTTCGTAAATCAATTTGGTATAGTGGTCCATGCGCAAATTTTTTTGTATGTGAAAAACCAATCCAAACATACATCAAACAACTATCCAGTTTTATGTCAAAGCCTTACTCTATATCTGTATTCGCTTGTCCCGTAGAACTACGGGATGTTTATAAAGCTACCGTAAGTTAGGAAGATACATAAGATTTGGAGCCAAACCTTTAATTATATTCCGTTTATATTTTTTTTTACTATATTTTTGTAGCACTATGCCAACAATTAATCAATTGATCAAAAAATGAAGATCTACCAAAACGTATAAATCCAAAGCACCTGCTTTGCAGTACGGAGTAAATAAATTAGCAGGGAACAAAAGGACAGATATCCCTGCGCCTTTCAAGAGATGAGTTTGTCTCAAAGTCTCTGTCATGGGCCCTAAGAAACCAAATTCAGCCCAGAGAAAATTCGCCAAAGTCAGACTTTCCAATGGAGCTGAAGTGCTTGCATATATTCCTGGTGAATCTCACACACTCCAAGAACACAGTGTGGTACTCGTCAGAGGAGGAAGATGCAAAGACCTTCCCGGAGTAAGATATCATATCATGAGAGGAAAATACGATGCAAATCCTGTAGACAAGAGAAGACAATCCAGATCTATTTATTGAGTCAAGAAGCCAAAGAAATAATAGTCATTGCGAGCCTGCCTGCGGTAGGCAGGGAATTCTTTATGACGAAGCAATCCAAATCATTCAAATACCTTAGATTGCCACGCCTCTCCGCCGCGGCGGATCGTCTCGCAAAGACACAATAAAAAAACACCAACATTATTCATTATTCATTTTTAATTATTCATTCCCTTCTAAAATGTCATTAAAAGTTGTCACCTGACTTTCTCTGCCTAAGACAGAAAAAATCATAAACTTTATTATGAAAAGCGGCAAGAAAAGTGTCGCAAAAAGAATTTATGCTGATATGCTAGCAGAGATCAAACTCGCCTGACATATGAATCCAGATATCGTGGTAGAGACTGCTATCGACAATGCTGCTCCCAGCCTCATGATCAAGTCCAAAAGGATGTGAGGATCTGTCTATCAAGTGCCAGTAGAAGTCAAACAAGATAAAAAATTATTCTTTGCATTCAAATGGATTCTGGATGGTACCAAAGCCAAGAAAGGGAAACCTATGCACAAGAGGCTCGCTGAAGAGATTTTGGCGGCGTATTCTAACCAATGATATGCAGTAAAGAAAAAAGAAGAGACTCACAAGATGGCTGAAGCGAACAAAGCGTTTGCGTATATGGCTAAATACATGAATTAGTTTATGGTTTATAGTTTATAGTTCAGGGTTGCAATTAAACTCTGCACCATACACTCTGAACTCTGCACTCAATAATTAAATGATTTTACTTTAATAAATTGATTATAATGGGAAATACGAGTGGTGCGAAATATAAGCACATGTTATATAATGTCAGTTGGGCGAGCAAAAAGTCTGGGAAAAAACCAGAGAAAGCTCTTGAACGATATGCTGATCTCATGAAGAAACAAGCAAAGCAAGGTGAGACAAAATGGATCAAGAAAACCATGGTTAAATGTCAGGCAAGGATCAAGAAATATGGTATCAACCAGACTATGCTGGATGCTAAATTAGCCAAAAAATGAATCAAAAAATAACGTGGAAATGAAATTGTCATTGCAAGCCTGCCTGTCCGGTAGGCAGGGTACGAAGCAATCCACATTGTTCAAAATAATTAGATTATCACGTCGCGGACTCGCAAAGACACAGTAAGAAACACCAACATATTTCAACCTTTATTTTATGTAATAACATAAGAAATGAGCAGATTAAAAACCAATGCCAAAAAGAAGCTAAATAAAGCGCTTACAAGAGTAGAGAAAGTCGTCATCATGGACGTAAGGAGAAATCTGGAACAGCAGAAGAAATGGAAAGCTAAAGTGATGAACAAAAGAGCGAAATAATTGTCATTCCGGCGTTATTACGAAGTTGCAGCCGGAATCCAAATCAAGAAATATGGATTCCCGTCTTCACGGGAATGATGAAAAGAATCATTTTAATTTATTAGCAGTCAGCAATGTATTTCGAGAGAGTAAAATCATTTCATGATAAACATGAATATACCATCCTTCCTATCAAGCCTGGAATGTTTTTGGAAGTACAGGAAAAGATCAAGGATGAAAATAACAGGATACGGAAATTTAAATGACTCGTGATCAAGGTCAATAAGCCACAACATGCAGATGGAAGCTTTACCATGAAATGAACTGTCGCTGGCATGGATGTAGAAAAAATCTACCCACTATCATTCGATAAATTTGCTAAAGTTATCCTCCTGGATGAATATAAGGTCAGAAGGGCAAAACTCTATTATATCAGAGATAAGGTAGGAAAAGATGCGAGATTCAAAAGCAAGATCACTGCAGAAAAAAGGGATTCCGATCTGATTGGCAAAAAGAAAAAAGATCTCGATCCTGTCAAGGGCCTCGATCCTGTCAAGGCAAAAACCACTGAAGCATAATTTTAATTTTTTTGTAAGATATACATGCAACTCAACGTCACTCTCCGTAAATGAGAAAAAAATAAGACGATAAGGTCTGAATGATTTGTTCCCGCTATCTTGTATGGAAAACATCTGGATAAACCTGTCAGCATTACGTGCAACAAAAATGACTTCATCAAAAAATATAAGGAAGCTGGATATTCTACTCCGCTTACCCTGACTGGCGATGGAATAGATCAACTCGTATTGATCCATGATATCCAGGTAGATCCTGTCAGTGACATATTGATACATGTAGATTTCCTCGCCATCAAGGCTGATGAGAAGGTAACGACAGAAATACCGGTAAAGATGATCGGTGAATCTCCTGTAGAGAAATTATGACTTGGAAGGGTACAGCTTCTGAAAGATTTCATCGAGGTTGAGGCATTTCCTCAAGATCTGCCCCATGAGTTTACGTTGGATATATCTTCTATACAAGGTATGGGGGACACTATCCTGATCAAAGATCTTAAGGTCTCAGATAAAGTAGAAATTCTGGATGATTTGGAACAACCATTGATCACCGTATTGAAATTGGCTGAAGAAGAAATTGAAGTAGCTCCAGTCGTTGCTGCAGAATGAGAAGCTGTTGCATGAGCAGAATGAGCTGCTAAAGAAGGTGAAACAAAGGAATGAGTAGCTAAGGAAGGTGAAAAGTCAGCCGCAGGCGGTAAAAAAGATGAGAAAAAAGACGAGAAGAAATAAACGTTGAAACATGGAAATATGAGGTTTGTATTTTATCAATTTATCATTTTATCAATTTATCATTCTATACAATGGCAAGAGTTTGTGATTTTACAGGCAAAGGAACTGCTTCCGGCAACAATAGATCTCACTCAATGAAGAAAAGCAAAAGATCCTTCAAACCCAATCTGATATACAAGATGGTCACTATGGAAGACGGCAGCAAGATGAGATTAAAGATCAGTTCAAAGATTTACAAGAAGCTGAAGGGATTTATCTAAAAAAATGAATAATGAATAATTAACAATGAACAATGTTGGTGTTTTTCTGTATAAACTCCTGCCATTATTCATTCTCCACTATTCATTGTTCATTCTTTTATGGGGTAGTAGCTCAGGCGGTAGAGCAATAGCCTTTTAAGCTAGTGGTCCCGGGTTCGAGTCCCGGCTACCCTACCATAAAAACGTTGAAATATTGAAAAATGATCAAGTAATTGGTTATTTTTTTTATTTTCAGATTTATTGCAATCCTCTCCTCATTCACTATATTCAAAAAAAATTTCTCGAAAATAAGGAAAAAACAAAAAGATTCTTTATTTTTTTTAAAAAATCGATATGACAGAAATCATTAGAGATGGAGCAGGCATCATCGCAGCAAATTATCTCTCCATCACTTGAGAACCTAACGTGAAATTTAGGACTATAGCGAAAATCAAATCCAAACTGGAATTCGAACTAATGAAAAAGAAATATTCCATTTATATAGATACTACTAGAGATTCTATCATCAATGCGCTCAATAACAATCCGAATATCTTTGACGGAACTTTTGAGAGACAGGAAATCATCTGTAAAAACAAGAAACGCCTGGATGATCTGACAGACACATACTTTAATGCAAAGATCCCTAACGCCCTCAGAAAAGATTTCAAGGAGATCATAAGTGAAATAATTAGTACCTTAGACCCCGAGGTCAGATAGACCAGTATATTTTCCCATTGAAAAAATCGTCAGCTTATATACAATCGTCCCGAAATAGGAATGTTGAGTTTTGAGTTCTAAGTAAGAAAATACAAATACGTAAAACTTAATACTTAGCACTTAGCACTCACCAATATGCTTTTTTTTATGTCTTCTAAAAATATTATGGCAAATAATTTGGTGATAGTTGAGTCTCCTGCTAAATCTGCGACGATCAAAAAATTTCTCGGAGAAGGATTTGAAGTCAAGGCATCCTTTGGACATGTCGTAGATCTCCCGCAGAAATCACTCGGCGTGGATGTCAAAAATAATTTTGCGCCGCAATATGAAGTCTCTCCTGACAAAACGAGAGTCGTCAGTGAATTGAAATCTTTAGCGAAAAAGGCTGATAAAGTCTGGATTGCAACTGATGAGGACCGCGAAGGAGAAGCTATTGGATGGCATGTAGCGAACCAATTGGGCTTAGATATTTCCAAGACCGCGAGAATTGTTTTCCATGAGATCACCAAAGAGGCGATAGATCACGCCGTGAAGAATCCCAGAACCATAGATATGCATTTAGTGGATGCGCAGCAAGCCAGAAGAGTCCTGGATAGACTCGTAGGATTTGAGCTTTCTCCTGTATTATGGCAGAAAGTCAAAAGAGGATTGAGTGCGGGAAGAGTTCAGTCTGTAGCTGTCAAACTCATCGTAGAGAGAGAAAGAGAAATTCAAAAGTTTCAATCAGTATCGTTTTTTAAAGTCATCGCAAACTTTTCAATACCTAACGCTAAGACGACTGAGTGAAACGAAGGAGTCCCGCAAGGCGGGAAGGACTTCAAAGCTGAACTTTCTAAAGACCTCACAAACGCTGACGAGGCTCAGAAGTTTTTAGAGACTTGCATAAAAGCTGAATATACCATCACGGATATAGACGTCAAACCAGGGAAAAAATCCCCTTCAGCGCCGTTCACCACGTCCACGTTGCAGCAGGAAGCGAGCAGGAAAATCGGATCTTCCGTCGCAAGGACGATGCAGATCGCGCAGAAATTATATGAAGCAGGATTGATCACCTACATGAGGACGGATTCCGTAAATATGTCTGATTTCGCAGTCAAAGCCTGTGAAGATGAAGTAAAGAAATTATACGGAGCGAAATATTCCAAGCCTACTCATTATGTCACGAAGTCCAAAGGCTCACAGGAAGCGCATGAATGTATCAGGCCTACGCATATGGAAAACTCATCAGCATGAGGAGATCCAAGCGAGAAAAGATTATATGAATTGATCTGGAAGAGAACTATCGCCTCACAGATGGCGCCAGCAGAGATTGAGAAAACCAAGGCAACGATAGATATTTCTACGAATGATAAATTTAAGTTCCTCGCGACCGGAGAAGTCATTAAATTTGATGGATTCTTGAAAGTGTATTTTGAATCACGCGATGATGAAGACGATGAAGAAAATAGCGGAATGTTGCCTGTCTTAAAGGTCGGAGAAAAGCCTAATGCGAAGAGTATTCTTGCGACGGAGAGATTTAAGAATCATCCGCCGAGATATACGGAAGCGAGTCTGGTCAAGAAAATGGAAGAGCTTGGCATCGGCAGACCGTCAACCTACGCGCCTACGATTTCCACAGTCCAGAAGAGGGGCTACGTCGTCAAAGAAGACAGAGATGGTGAAATTAGAAAATATATTGAGTTCACTCTGTCCTCGGAGAATTTAATCAAGAAAGAAACGAAACAGCAGAATACCTGAGCGGAAAAACAGAAACTCTTCCCGACAGATATCGGTATGGTGGTCACGGATTTCCTCGGCGAACATTTCAAGGAGATCATGGATTACAATTTCACAGCAAATGTGGAAGAAGAATTTGATGAGATCGCTGAAGGCAAAATGAAACGAAGTACCATGATCGCTGAATTTTATGGACCGTTTCATACCAGCGTCACAAGCACGTTGAAAGATGCTGAGAGACAGAGCGGAGAAAGAGCATTGGGAAAAGATCCCAATAGCGGCAAGCCCGTCATCGCAAGGATATGAAGGTTTGGACCCATGATCCAGATAGGTGTCACGGATGAAGCCAAGAACGAGAAACCGACCTTCGCGTCCATGCCCGCAGGGAAAAATATTGATACCATCACCTTAGAAGAAGCTCTGGCAGCATTCGCTCCTGCGGCAAGTCTAGGAGATTTTCAATGAGAAAAGGTTACGGTCTGATCTGGTAAATTTGGCCCTTATATCAAGCGGAAAACCATGTACGTCTCCATCCCCAAGCCTAAACGTGACGAAGATGAAAGCATGGCATTGAACATCAAGACAATCACTTTGGAGCAGGCGATACCGTTGATTGAGAAAAAAATAGAGACAGAAAAAAATAAGAACATCAATGCATTCGACTACCCCGCTAAAGACGGGGCAAGTTCCGGAGATAAAATCTACGTTTTGAACGGTATGTATGGTCCCTATATCAAGTATGGAAAAAATAATTTCAGGATCCCTAAGGGCGGAAAAGATGCTACCGATCTGACGTTGGAAGACTGCGTCGCTATCGTGAGTGCAGGAAGGTTTGGGAATAAAGGTTGAATAGAAAAAGTTGAAAAGTTGAAAGGTGGAAAGGTGGAGAGTGAAGGAAAGGAAACAAAAACTGGTAAGAAGACAACCACCAAGAAAGTGACTGTTAAGAAACCAACGGTTAAAAAGACATCCAAGAAAAAATAATTATAAAGGTCCGACAAGCGTCGGATTTTTTTATAGTCGCTAATATGATGTGGAAAGTATTAGATCAATACATAAAGAACATCTGAATAAGTGTTCATCTGAACTTCAAGGAGACTATATTATTCTATATGGATAATTTTCTGTATTATAATGATGAATATTTCAAATTTAGAAAAATAGTAGAACAAGAACGTAAAAGACTGTTTGAAAAAATAAAGGTAGGGGAAAATATAGCTTGATGACAGGAAAATCTTATTATACAACAAGAAACAATAAATAAATATATTTTATCTTTCTTTATACTACTAATCATAGAGCGGGCTAAGATGTTTGAATCAGAGAAGGAGTTTAAAAAAAGAATCAACAAATTATGACTTCCAACGAGTTACGTTAGGCTGAGAAACGGCGAAAAAGAAGATGTAAAAAGCTTGTCTAGGATGATAATCCATTTTAGAGATGCTTGTGTACATCATATAGACGAGGAGATCTCTAGACTACCAGAATTTAAAGGTCACGAAGATAGTGATTGATGAAATATACATTTAAAATTTGCCGTTGATTATCCTTCTGAAGCATGGGTATTTATGATATGAGAATGACGACTTCATTTAAATAAGGTCAAAGAAATAATTAATGAAACACTCAAATATTTTTTTACATAAAAGCAGGATAATCCTATCCCTCTTCATCTTGTAATTTTTCCCCAATCCCTCAAAGGAAGCTAGTCAGTGATGACTGGTTTTCTTAAATTAAAGACTCTATTACAGGCAATTTTACATAATACCATACAATTATACATTTATTTGTAAAATCTCTTGCATTTATGTAAATTATCCTTACTATTCTACTACTTTATTTTTTCAGACTCCCATGAAAAAACTTAGCGATACACTTCAATCACTCAGAGAAACTCATGGATATACACAGGAGGAGCTTGCTCGTATGCTTACTATCAGCAGAGTAACGCTTGCACATATTGAATCTGGGAAAAGACCGATCTCCAAAGAAGAACTCAATCAATACGCTAATATCTTTGATATTCCAGCTGATGCCATTAAGCAGGGAATTCTTGAGATTCCTAAGAAAAAAGTAATGCCTGGCAATCTGGCTAAATTCAAAGAACTCTTACTCTATATAATATATAAAGTTGGCATGAAGCCTAATGTAGGGAAAACCGTCCTTTATAAGCTTCTTTATTTTTGTGATTTTGACTACTACGAAAAATACGGACAAAGCATGACAGGGATGAATTATATTAAACTTCCTATGTGACCAGCTCCTTATAAATTTGACAAAATCATGCAAGATATGCAAGACAACAAAGAACTCTTAGTGGTAGATGCTGAATATATGTGATATCATCAACAAAGACTCATCTGAAATAGACAATTCCAGAATGTTTTTTCACACCAAGAATATGAGGTTATACATACGATTTTGAGGAATCTTTCAGATGCTAATGCGAGTGAGATTTCTCAGTATTCTCATGAAGATGCTCCATGGAAAAAAACAAAAGATATGGAAATTATTGACTACGATCTTGTGCAAAAAAGAGAATACCCATACTCCATTCTTGCCAGAGAACAAAAACAAGCACAAGCATTTGCTGAGATTAGAGCCAGTGGGATGTTTGACGATTTAGCTGATGAATCAGACTTATATGAAAAGTATAGATAATCTAACATTTGGCGATATAGCCGTTGCTAAACTTCCTTATACGGATGGCACAAATACAAAGATAAGGCCGGTACTTATTTTATCCAGAGATAGGAATGATTACCTATTAATAAAAATAACTTCAATAGTAGATAAAAAGGAATCTCTTGATATAGAAATTTCTAGAGATAATGAAAATAATCTAGAAGAAACTTCTCTTATTAAGATAAAAAAGATATGAACTTATTCCAAGGAAATTTTATTGCAGTCCACAGGGTCTCTCAGTCATAAAGATTGCGAATTAGTTAGAAAAAATCTCAAAGAATTTATTGATAATTTGTAATCAGTCATTTAATTTCTCCTTTATTCGATGCTCATCCTTACCGCTAACGGAAAATTCTTATACAACTATAGTATAGACGACCGCTGGCGCGGAGTGTAGAGTTAAGAGTGCAGAGTTAGATAAAAGATATCAACACTATAAACTCTGAACTATAAACTATAAACTCATCAAAAGCGCTGGCTCATATATCGCTTGTCCTTCGCTTATCGTATCTACCCGATCCAAACTCACCTTTGATAGATGCGGCATTACTGACTTAACAGCAATGAACTGGGTACCATTTTTCCTCAAAGCTCATTATACTCCAGAGATGTACGACGCACTTAAAATACAAACGCAAGAACTTTCTGCTCCGCTCTATGCACTTGATAACGATCAAGCATTGGTGATTCATGATGATCAGATTGAGTTGATTGGTGGTGGTGAAGAAGTGGTTTTCTAGTAGGGAGTATCAAGACATAAGTAGCAAGTATCAAGTGACACCTTACGGTTAGATCAGAAGACGATGTCTTCATTTTTCATCCCAAACTCTTGCAATGCGACTTGGGAAAATTTATAATTACGCTGTTTTAATCCCTTTGACAGGAAGATGGCGTATATTTTTATGGATGAGAGTGGAGATCTTGGGTTCAATAAGGAGAAGAAAAATAGCAAATATTTCATAATTACCTTTCTTTTTATAGACAACAAGAAGCCTTTGGACAAAATCGCAAAGAAGATCTTTTCGTGACTCAGTAAAAAATCAATCAAGGTCTCATGATGAGTATTGCATTGCAACAAAGAAAAACCATCCACAAGGATGAGACTTCTTTCATTGTGTCAGAATACAGATATGCATATTATGACCATATATCTTAACAAATCCAAAGTATATACTAATCTACAAAATGAAAAACATCTACTTTATAACTACGTTGTGAATATTCTATTGGACAGGATTACCACTAAAAAGATTATTCCCACCAAGAATACGATACAGTTCATTGCTTCTCGCAGAGAGACGAGCAAATTATTAAATCAAAACTTTCTTGGATATCTTAGAAAAAGTGCAGAAGTTAAACCATTTACTTTAGAATTTCATATCAAAACACCTCTTCAAGAAAAGGGATTGCAAATTGTGGATTTTTGTTGCTGGGCCATCTATCAGAAATATGAAAAACAAGAAGAATCTTATTATGCTCTTATCAAGCCGCTCATTATAGAAGAGAAATGATTATTTACGTAAATTTCTAAATAAACAAAAACCCTATGCACACTTTATGAGGAACCTCCGGAACCCCGCGCATAAGGATTTACTTTGTTGATGAAAGTATACTCGAATTTTTCTCAAAAGCAAGAGAAAATCCAAACAAGGACTCTGGTGATATTTTTGTATTGGAAAAGCATCTAAGAATCCATATATACGAGTTGATTTTTATCAAGCAAACAAATCTATGTCTGACTCCAACGCTTTTATGCAGGAAGCCATTGCTCTTTCTGCGCTAAATATCAAAGAGAAAAACTGAGGGCCTTTCGGCGCAGTGATTGTCAAAGACGGCCAGATCGTCGGTCGCGGATATAATCATGTCGTTGCGAATACTGATCCGACTGCTCATGGCGAAGTGATGGCCATCCGTGACGCCTGCAAGAATCTGTGAAACTTGGAATTGCAGGGGTGTGAATTATATACCAGTTGCGAACCTTGTCCTATGTGCTTGGGCGCGATCTATCGAGCGAGAATAGAGAAGATATATTATGCCAATACCGAGAAAGATGCTCATGACATCTGATTTGATGATGAGATCTTTTACGATGAATTCAGTAAGCCACTTGATCAGAGAAAAGTACCGATTGAGCAGATTGGGCATGAAGAAGCGAGAGCTGTTTTCGATCAATGGAAAAGAGAAATTAGTGATATTAAATATTAATTGTCATTGCGAACGCAGTGAAGCAATCCACATAATTTAGATTCCGGCCGCAAAACTTGGCGCCGGAATGACAACTCCGACATTATTCATTTTTAATCATTCATTATTCATTCCCTTGTTCTATATCCGATACGAATATCTCTCTGAATCCTATCCCAGATTCCGCGTGTACAAGTCACGTGAACAGGAACAGATTTTGCCGTACATCCTGCACGAATCGTTCTCCGATATCGTCGCACAGTCAGAGATCTATCCCAAATATCAGCATTACTTTATGCTGGACGAAAGCAGATTTTCGTTTTTCAGGTTTGATATCATGCTAAGCCAAGAGGAGAAATTTACTCTTCAAGACCTCAAAGAGCTCATCACCACCAAGAGCATGGAGACCAAAAAGCAAAATGATGTGGACGGTGAGAGGATCATGGCATATATGGATACGATCTATGTCAATGGCGAAGAAAAGAAATATGTCATCGGCGAAAGCGGAGAAATTTTTTTCAGACTCTACATTATTTACCTTAATAAGATAAGTATCAACACCATCAATTCCACGTATGGAAACTTTTTTGAGATCAAGAACACCACCTTCATCCCGCAGTCATTTCATACACTCCTCTTCCTGAGAAATAGCTTGAAGAAAGATAATTTTGTGCTCTTATATATCTACGAAACCTTCTGCAAAGCCATCAAAGTGGAAAATGGGTTCTATCAATCGGTAGAGACATTAAACTTGGGAATGAGCTCATTGAAGCAGATGTACAAGGACAATGGCATCGTCCAATATCGATATAAAGAATATGAATTCATCGAATCCAATCCCCTGGCGAAATGATTAGTCACCGATACTCTGCAATTCTATTCGCAGCTCTTCTGTAAATGGCTACTGGAGAAAAATCTCATCTGAACTGACATCATAGTCATCTCGCAGATAACGAAAAACGTGCACTTTATCGACACGTTCAATGAGGAATATAAGAAATTGACGAATAATTATATCGTTCCCTTCCATCATTCCGACTCCCTTAACTTATTTAATAAGGAACGGGAACCTGATGATATGGATACATTGATCCTGATGAATAGAGAGGATTATATCAGAAGGGAATTGGGAATAAATGAACAATGAACAATGAACAATGAATAATGAAGGTGTTTCTTTTTTACAAAAAAACTTCCGACATTGTTCATTATTACTTCTTCATTATTAATTCTTTTCCCGTCATTTCTTTCGGTACTTCCTGCCACAAAACATTCCTGCCACAAAACCTTGATATTCAAAGCGTAATTCATATATAAAAGCTGAAATAAAAACAATCACCAAACCTAAGATCATATGAAAAAAAACTATTTTCAGCTCCAGTATGGTTGCTTTAGAGTAACTATCAATCCAAACAAATTCTATATCGTATATAGATTGGATTTAGCTCACACAAAAACTAATGCCATCAAATCCAGAACGCCGATTACTGAAATATTTAGTGGCGAAAACCCTCCAAAAGGTTGGGAAAACATCCCTGGATTCTATGAAATACAGAGAGTTCGTTTCAAAAATGGCAAACACGATGGAGAATACTTAAATCTGGAACGCAAGCAAAAGGGTTGTCATGATGCCCAGAAAGTATGAAATCTATTATTCTGGTATAAAAAGGATCTTGCGGTATTTCGAGATCCCTTTTTTTTACAAAAAAACTTACCACTATATATTTCATACGTTACATAAAACGTAGTCAACGATTTGGTTCTTACAAGTTGTCTGAGCTGGAAATTCCTTAAGCCAAAAAGCGACCGAGTAAAACGAGGAAGTCCAGCAAAGCTGGATTACCCACCGGAGGACATTTTTAAAACCGAAAAAAGAAAAAGAAGTAACGTGGATTGCTTCGTTTCACTCGCAATGACAATCTTTTTTACACTAATGATTTACCCGTCATTTCACTTGGAATTTTCAATCACATCAATTTCAAAACTGTAGGCGCGATATCAGATAATCATCCTGATGGCTTGGTCTTTACGACTACGCCGTTTTTGATATATCGGAAAGGAACTGGATCGGTTGTATGAGCCGTTTTGGGATTCCATGCCGTTCACATCTCTTCACAGTTACCATGATCTGAGGTCACGAGAAGCTCGTATTTGTTGAGTTTACAGAAATCAATAATCTGCCCGACCAAGGTATCCAGCTTTTGGAGCGCTTTTACGACAGCATCCATTTTGCCGGTATGACCTACCATATCTCAGTTAGCAAAATTCACAAGAACGAAATCGAAATTTTTTGCGTTAGTGGCGAATTGGTTGAAAATCTCTTGAGCAGACATTTCTGGATCCAGATCATAGGTCGCTACTTTATGCGAAGGGACGAGAATATCTTTCTCTCTATCGTACACAATCTGTTTGTCGCCATTGAAGAATTTGGTGACGTGTGCAAACTTTTCTGTCTCTGCGATATGGAGTTGTCTGCCTTCAGCACGGGAAATTGTTTCCCCCAGTGTATGTTTGATATCTGATTCTTTGATGAATAAAGGGCCATCATATTCTTTATAAAACTTCGTCATCGTCACGAAATAGACGTCATGGAGATGCTTCAAGGTAAATCCATTATGGGGTCGCGCAGTATATTCTTTGGCAAGGGAAGGTTTGCAGGAAACCATGATGGCCTGCGTCATCTGCCTTGCTCTATCTGATCTGAAATTGAGATGAAAGACCGTATCACCGTTTTCTATCTGTTCCGCATCCATGAAACATACCGGTGGCAAAAACTCATCCATGATGCCGAGCTCATATTGCTTAGCGATATATTCTGCAGGTGTGTCGCTGGTCTGAAGTTGTCCGAACATAATCTCGTCGTAGGATTTCTGGATTCTTTCCCGGTTATTATCCCTATCCATGCCGTAGTATCTTCACGCAATACTTGCTATCGTGACGTTGGGAAACTTCTGGAGAAATTTGGTAAACTCATGCATCAATCCTAGTCCGGAGTCCGGAGCTAAATCACGTCCATCTCAGAATAGATGCAAATAAACGTGGATATCTTTGGGGATGAGTTTCAGGATTTTCTTGAGATGAGAATCCATCGCATGGACACCACCTGGTCAGAAAAGTTGAAGTATATGGAGATTGGAACTATTTTTGTGGCAATGATCGATTCCCGCTTTCAACTCTGGTAATTTGGCGAAGCTGCCGTCATCCAGCATATCTTCTATCGCGACTAAATTCTGCTTGATGATCCTACCTGTTCACATGGTCATATGACCGACTTCGGAATTTCCTATCTGTCCTTCGGGTAATCCTACTGCTCTGCCTGAAGCCTCTAGCTTGGTGCTTAATTTTTTGAATAATGAAGAAAATGTAGCTCCTTTGGCAGCTACGATGGCATTTTCTGCGGGAGTCTTGGTATTGATCCCAAATCCATCCAGGACAATCAGCGCTAATTTTTTCATATATATATGTCAGGGATAAAGGTGCAAATCAAGAGTATAATCTTTAGCTCTTGTTTTTCAATGGGGAATGATTTAACCAATCGAGTCTTTGCGAGCTTGCCTACCCCGCAGTCCCGGGGCGTAGCCGGGCAGGTTTACATATCGAAGGCATGCAGGCCGATCCGCCTAGGCGGAGAGGCGTGCTTCTCCTGCACCACAATAGGATGCCGGATCGCAATGACGATTAAAAAAATGGAGACTGATACAGCCTCCAAAATATTTCACTATTTCTGTTCTCTCCGCACATACAAGGTTGGTCGCCAAGGATATCTCAGGAAAATCGAACCAAAGCTGATAGCTTTCGCACCAAGATTCCTGATGTTCTCAAGGTCATCAAACTCCCATATACTTGGTCCTATCACGGGTATTGACGTCAAATTAACAAGCTTCTTGACCAAGTCCCACGTGAATGGCTGTGCTGCTTTGCCTGATACTCCGCCTCCTCCAAGATTTGCCAGAGGACTTTTACGGTTTGGGAAAGCTGTTGCCCAAGGAATGCTATTGATCGAAAAGCTCTCTACCAAATTTCCGACTTCCTTCACGATCTGCTCCAAGTCATGACTGACTGATAGTTTCAGAATTATCGGGAATCGTGTATTTTCCTTAACTGCCCTACACCCTGCTATCACTTTCGCTGTATTCTGACTTTGGATATTCGGGCAGGAAGCGTTTATCTCCAACCCGACCAAGTCAAATCTATTTAACAACATAGCAATTTCTGCTAATTCCTCGGGTTCGCCGAAAATTGAAACCACCAAAGGGATTTTGCTGGAATCAACTGATGGACCGATGTTTTCGCACCACCAGGTAATTCCCGGATTGGACAATTTGACGGCATTCACCACTCCTCCCGGGAGCAATCGCACACATCGAAATGGATTGTACCAACGAAGGTTTCCTTCCATTGGTTGAAGCGTGAGCGTTTTGGTGACTGAGGTAAAGAGTGTCGGGTCAAAAACCCCTAGCCAACGCCAAGGATAGTCCCATACCCAACCTTTCCCATCAAAACTCAATGCACCGCTTGCGGTCATATACTCAAAGGCATGACCATTGGAAAACTTTATCATTTCACCTCCTTTTTGAAGAATTTTTTTTGACTGTAGTGATGCGGGGGTGTTTTTCAAGGTTTTTTGTTGAAGGGATACTTCTACACATACCTCATGTTGTTTGTTATAAACACTTGACTTTTATATCTAAATTACTATAAGATTTTTTATAAAATAAAAAAGAAAAACAAATGAAAAATAGAGATCCTTAACAGACATTTAAAAAGGGTTGCTAGTCCTCTACAAATACTAGCTATGGTAATTGATAATCTTCACCAGAGTACCAAGTGTTTATCCTATTGCGGCGCTGACAAACTGCAGATAGTACGGTCAAAAAAAATATAAAAAATAAACGTTAAAAAAATTAAAACTATGTTAACATTCTTATTATTGTATGCGTTACCCATCATTGGGGTCATCATCGCATTAGTCATCATCTTCAACGCTATTGTCATCGTTGGAGGTAGTTCAATATGTCTTCTGGAAAGAAGATGGATAGGCAAAAGCATGCCTGAAAACCGTACGGTCGCCATCAAAAACGAAGTCGGCATCCAAGCGAGAACGCTCGGTCCAGGGTTTCATTTCCTTATCCCATTCCTGTACAAGACCAAAAAATCACCCTTCATTACGGTTACCACGGATCAGATAGCGTATGTAGAAGCTATCACGGGTGAACCCATTCCTTCAGGAAGTATTTTCGCCAAAATGGTGGATTGCAATTTCTTTATGGATGGTGAAAAATTCCTCACCACCGGCGGTCAGAAAGGTCCTCAGACCCAGATACTGCCTCCGGGACAGTACCGTATCAATCCTTTCCTGTTTAAAGTACAATACGCACCGGTAACAGTAATCAGGGACAATCAGATCGGACTCGTCGAATCTATTGATGGTAAACCGGTTCCTGCTGGAAAGATCTTCGCCAAAACCGTGGATTGCAATTATTACCAGAATATCGAAGATTTCTTCACTAAAGGCGGTGAAAAAGGTCCTCAGATCCAGATACTGCCTCCGGGAAACTACCGTATCAACCCGGTGTTGTTCAAGGTGAAACCTGTAAACAACATCATCGTAAATCAGGGTGAGGTTGCTACTATCACAGCAATGGACGGTGAAAATATCGAAACTGGACGACTACTTGCGAAGTATGTGGAAGGCCATTCCAATTTCGAAGATGGTGACGCATTCCTCAATAAAGGTGGTCAGAAAGGTCCTCAAGCACAGATTTTGCTGCCAGGTACCTACCGTATCAATACCTCGTTATTCATTCCTGAAATCAAACCGGCTACCATTATCCCTGCACAGAAAGTGGGTCTGGTGACCGCCAAAGACGGTGAACCGTTGCCGCAGGATGAACTCATGGCCATCCAGATTACCGGTCATGACGACTTCCAGAACGTTGCCGAATTCTTGAAAAACAAAGGACAGCGTGGTCCGCAGCTCGACATCCTCAAACCAGGTACCTACTATATCAACCCATTCATGTTTGACGTGGTTGAAGAAGCGGTTGCCGAAGTGAAAAGAGGTGAAGTCGCTGTGATCATCAGCAACGTAGGCAAAGAGCATCCGATGATTGATCAAACGATCAAAGATATTGCTGCTGCCGAAACCAATGAAAAGAAAACAGAAATATCCAAAACAGCGGACACAAAAATCGATGTCGGCATCGAACGTTATGTAGTGCCCAAGGGCTATCGCGGTATTCAGCAAGAAGTCGCTGGTCCTGGTATTTATTA
>JBBABI010000006.1:17012-25428 GCA_041679065.1 Candidatus Absconditabacterales bacterium | reverse complement strand
TGATCAAGGAGTGACAGAAAATGAAAGGAATAGTTTTGAAAAAAATTGAGAATGGTGTTCTCGTGGATTGTGCTGATGGTGCATTTACTGGTGTGATCCTTTCCAAAGAAGTGAAAGAACTTGAAAGATCTGGTTATGATTTAGAACCAGGCAGAGAAATAGAAGTAGAAGTCGTCAATACCAATATCAGACATGAAGATGGGCATTATATCGTTTCTATCACCAAACTTTTGCAATACGATATCTGGAAATCCATCATCAAAAAATTTGAGGCTGATGAGATTATTTCCGTCTGTCCTACCGAAGCGAATCTTGGTGGATTGCTTGTAGATATGCATGGTATCAAGTGATTTATTCCGCTTTCTCAATTGGCCCCTATCCATTATCCAAGGGTAGAGGATGGAGATCAGGAAATCATCTTTGATAAGTTATTGGAACTTATCGGTAAAGATATCAAGGTCAGAATCATCAATATCGATGAAGAGGAAAAAAGGATAGTCCTCTCTGAAAGAGAAGCATTGAAAGAAGAGAGAGAAGCTATCTTGGCAGATCTCGAGGTTGGAAAGATCTATGAAGGAGTGGTCAGCGGATTATCGTCTTACTGACTTTTCGTCACGATCGGCGGTACGGTCGAAGGCTTGGTGCATATTTCTGAGATTACCTATGGTCACGTCAACAATATAGAGAGACTCGGTAAAATCTGAGAAAAAATGAAAGTCAAAGTTATTTGATTGGAGAATGGGAAAATATCATTATCCAGTAAGAAACTTAAGGAAGATCCTCGGACAGCATTACCCAAACAATACAAAATCGGCGATATTATTGATGGGGAAGTGATCAGATTTGTGCCTTATGGCGTGTTTGTCAGGGTATTTGAAGACATCAATGGCTTGGTTCACTTGAGTGAATTATCTCAGAAATCCATCCAGAATCCAAATGAAGTGGTCAAGCTTGGCCAGTTTGTAAAGACCAAGATTATCCTCTTGGATCCTAGAAATAGAAAGATCGGTTTGAGTATGAAATGACTTTTGGAAGGCGATGAACCAGAACCAAAAAAGATTGAGAAATTGAAAGGTTGAGAGATTGAAAGATGAAAGGAAGGAAAAGAAGTAAAAGAAGAAAAGGTGCAAGTAGTTGCTGAAGAGGTAAGGCCAGCGAAGTTCGAAGGCAAAGGATTGGCTGGTATCGCTAAAAAATTCTCTAAAGAAGAGATAGCAGAAAAGGCAAAGAAAATCTCTGAAAAGCTTGATAAAAATCCAGATAAAAAAGATGGCGTCATCAAGAAAGGTGAGAAATTGAAAGAAGAGAAGCCTGTCGCTAAGCTCAAAAAAGCCGAAGAAAAAGAGACTCCAAAGCCCAAAAAGGCTGATGAGAAGAAAGAGGAGAAATCTGTTGAGAAGTCGGCAAAAAAAGTAGCAACTCCTGCTAAAAAAACCACGAAGAAATAGCTATATATTTCTGTAAAAGAGATACTGTATATCCTAGTGATTGCAGTATTTTTTTTGATTGATTTTTTATATCATATTCGTATGATGTCAAATAGCTAAAATAAAAAAAATAACCTAAAATAAAAACAGAAATGAAAAAAGAAAACTTTCAAGCAATTATTCCTCCCGTTGATCCATGTATCATAGGGGAAGAGTTACGCATTGATGATCGGAAAAGTCCTTTCTTTGTCAGATATACCCGTGCGAAGGAAAGAAGAATCTATAAGTTCACTGCCAACGATTGTCCTCGAACCATGGAAGAAATCGCAAGGTTGCGTGAAATTACCTTCCGTGACGCTGGAGGTGGCACAGGAAAAGATAAAGATATAGATGAGTATGATATTGGAAAAACGTCTGATGGCGATACGACATTATTTACTCAACTTATCTTATTGGACCCTGTCTACAAAAAAATTCTTGCTGCATATAGGTATGCATTAGGATCGGACATTATTAAACATAAAATGAAAGGTCCCACATTGGATCTCTTTGATTGCTCTGATAGCTTTGTGAATAACCATCTTCCTTATGGTATAGAACTTGGTCGTTCTTTCGTAATCCCTGAATTACAGAAGGCAAGAGAAGGAATTTTTGTTTTCGATGGGATGATGGATGGATTGGGTAGTCTTGTTGTAGATTTTCCTCATATAAAATACTTTTTCGGAAAATTTACCATGTATACAGATTATAATACCAAAGCACGTGATCTAATCTTATATTATCTCAAAAAGCATTTTGGTGATAAACAGGGACTTCTTATTCCGAAACCAGAATTAGCCATTCATACCGATGAAACCGGTTTCGCTGAACTTTTTCCCGGTCAACCAATTGTAGGTCGTGCTGAAGAGAGAAAAATTCTGACCAAAAAAGTAAGAGAATTGGGTGAAGATATCCCACCTTTGGTAAACTACTATGAATCGCTCTCACCGACTATGTTGTTTTTTGAAACAGCGATAAATAATCACTTTGGTGAGGTGGAGGAAAGTGGAATCGAGGTAACTATAGACGATATTTACGAGGAAAAAAAAGCACGTCATGTTATGACATATGATCCTCATGCTCAGTTAGAATAATTGTTGATGTAACCCTTATGAAAAAGCCCCGTTATCCGGGGCTTTTGCTATATCTCAATAGTCATAATTTCATCGTTTGGATCTTTAAATATTAATTTATATGCCGTCAATTGCATAGGGATTCCTTCATCTTTTCCATACAAATAATCACCAATGATCGGCAAGCCGTGATGAGCAAGGTGGTACCTGATCTGGTGAGTTCTTCAGGTTAAGATTTCCAATTCCAATATGACGGTGTGGTCAGATTTTTTACTGTTTAAAATCTTAGTTATTCACATCTTCGGTGTTGTATAAGGAATTTTTGCAATTACAGGTTCTTGTATATAGTAGGGGAGTTGTATGCTCTCTAGAAATTTTTCCCCCTCAGGCGTGATATGGCATCCTGCTCTATAAAACTTTTGAAGGAGATTGGGGAATTCTGAGGAGACTTGGAGATTTGATGGAGTATATATCTCTCAATCTCCAGTTAATCATCATATCTCCCCGGCCTTTTTGGTTTTTTCGTCAAAGAGGTTTTTGAAATGAGCGAGTCATTTCTCCGTTTTGGCGATGATCATCAGGCCATCTGTTTCTTTGTCCAATCTATGGAGTAATCCTGCTCTGATAAAATTACCTATAGAAGGAAGATCCTTATATGTATGATACAAAAATCCGACGACGGAAGGTTCATTCAATTCTCGTAGGTTTCTGGGGTGGGAAAGGACTCATTTAGGTTTGTTGATGATAAGATACTCTTCTTTTTCCAAAACGATCGGAATATCTATCTTGGGTGTTTCCTCAAGTATTTCACTTCATAAGTATCTCTGAAGATCATCTACGTGGATTTGATCTCCATTTTTGAGGATATATGACTTTTTTACCGCTTTTCCTAGAATTTGGATTCCACCCCTGGCAATGATATGATGAAAAAAGCTTCTCGTATAAGGAAACTGCTTGGTAAGCCAGATGTCGACTCTTTCGCTAGGTCATTGATAGATAAGATCCATGAAGGAAATTCGATGTAAACGGTGATTTATACCTATTTTTATAATTTTTTCAGGAAAAAGCAAGTCTTTCTGATTAATCTTTCCCTATTCTGTTGGTTTTTTTTGCAAAATTCAGAAAATCGGTTATACTTGAAGTAGCGTTTTTATTCACTTATCATTTATAATGACTAACGCACCAACCACTCAACCAGTTTCACAATTTGTAACTGCTGATACTCCTTCTGTAGGAAACAATACTCCTGCTGATGTTTCTCCTGTAGGACCTATCGCTGCACCCATTACTGTAGTACCAATAGTACAAGCTGAACAATCAAAAGTTCCAGCTGCTGCTGCGGAAGCTCCAGTTGCTATTTCTACTCAAGAAGGATGATTAGATAAAGCTATCAAATGGATAACTAAAAAATTAGCTAAACTTTTGGGTAAGCCAGATCCTTTTACTGGCGAATTACCTCCTGCAAAAGCAAAACCTACTGAAGGACAAACACCAATTCAGCCACAAACTCTTGGACAAAAAGTACGAGCTAAGGCCAATCAGGTAATTGAGAAAACCTGAACTGTCATGAATAAAGCAGTAGATGTTACCAAACAAGCAGTAGATGTTACTAAAAAAGTTGCAACTACAACCGTTTCTACTGTCAAACAAGCAAGTGAAACAGTAAAGGATATAGCGAAGGATGTTGCTGAACCTCAGCCTTCACTAACACCGATTCCAGAACAACCAGTCCAAACACAATCATTAAAAACTCTTGAAAAATAATTATTTTCTTTCTATAAAATAAAAAAGCTGATCCTTTTTGGGTCGGTTTTTAAAAAAATAGTATATGAAATATATTATTTCTGTATTTTAATTCTCGATAATCCAATGTGGATGTTTAGTAATAATGGAAACATAGTGAGGATAATCAACTATTGCAATAGTATACATTCTCTTCAGTGTTGCATAAGATGTATTGGGATGAACCGCTATAGCTTGTATCACGCCAGAAGATCATCTATTGTCTAATATGAGATTTAGTGTTGTGTCCGATGTATTTGGGTTTTGTTATTGCACTATCGATAATTTGTGGTGCTTTGTGTCATGCAATTTCAATTGTTTTTTGTATAATTCTGTGAATAAGATTAGTATCTGCTGCTGATGAATCAATTATTGCAGACCAATACATATTGATATCATATTTTGTATGATTATAGGTTGTAAAAGCCTCTTCTAATTTCTTTATATCTGTATATTTACTTATTTTTTCTATCGCTTTTAATGCATTCACAAGATCTGTAGAATAAAAACTACTTGATGGGTTTGGGTAGGTTCAGGGAGATACAAATGAATTCCTTAACATAATCATAATATTATTAATAAAAGAAACTATTATTTGTAATGAATATATATAATTGTTAATTAAAGTCAAGTAAAGTGTAGCAAAAATTTAAGTTCGAAATGCATAGTGTTTTTCAAAACAAGGGTGCTGTTTTGATTACTTTCATTAGATGAATACTCAAAAAAAGTCTTGCAATGTTTAAGTAAATGTATATATATTTTATTGCTTCCTGTTAATTCAGGATTATTTTGTATTAGTAAAATTGAAATTCACCTAGAATGGGGAATCGTCTAACGGTAGGACAGCGGACTTTGACTCCGTCAGTCTAGGTTCGAATCCTAGTTCCCCAAGATAAAGTAATTAAACTGCGGGGTAGAGAAACGGTATCTCGTCGGGCTCATAACCCGAAGGTAGGTGGTTCGACTCCATCCCCCGCAACCAAAAAATCCTCCATACTTAATTCTTCATTCTTCGTTCCTAGAATGGGATGTCGTCTAATGGTAGGACAACGGACTCTGACTCCGTTTATCTAGGTTCGAGTCCTAGCGTCCCAAGATAAAGAAATGCCCATGCCGGGGTGATGGAATGGTAGACATGTCCGCCTAGGCGGATGCCGTAAGAAACAATAATACCCATGCCGGGGTGATGGAATGGTAGACATGTCCGCCTAGGCGGATGCCGTAAGAAACAATAATACCCATGCCGGGGTGATGGAATGGTAGACATGCTTGGCTTAGAACCAAGTGCCGTAAGGTGTGCAGGTTCAAGTCCTGTCCCCGGTAAATATACAAAAGTATTTGCAAACACAATCTGCACACTAAGAGGTACAATGTGCCGTAAGGTTTGCCCCGTAGTACTACGGGGTCCCCGGTAAATATACAAAACAAACTCGTATTTTATATTGCAAACAATGTATGAATTCTTATAGGTTAGTTCTCTAAAAACAGACGTTCCGAGGTAGCTCAGCTGGTAGAGCAAATGGCTGTTAACCATTGGGTCGTGGGTTCGAGTCCCTCCCTCGGAGATTTGAAAAATATCTTAAGCGTACTATATTCTTTTAATTTATTCTATTATTCCTCATGCCAATTATCAAATCAGCAAAGAAAGCAGCAAAAAGATCTCTTGTACTCAATAAGAGAAACACTGAATTTAGACTCAGAATGAAAATGGCGATCAAAAAATTCCTCAAAAGCACGACTAAGGGAGAAATTGTCACACAAGAAGAACTCAGCAAGATATATAAATTTGTAGATAAATGTGCTAAAGTGGGGATCATCAAGAAAAAAACTGCAGCAAGAAAAAAAGCAAGAGTTGCCCGTCTATTTACTGCAAAAAAAACAAAATAAAGATTGAAACAAGCTTGCCTTGTTTTTGCCGACTTAGCTCAACTGGTAGAGCAACCGCCTTGTAAGCGGTAGGTTGCGAGTTCAAGTCTCGCAGTCGGCTCCAGAAAAATATTCAACTCATTTGGAGTGGTAGTTCAGCTGGTTAGAACGAGCCGGCGTGCCGGCTAGGTCAAGAGTCCGAGTCCTAGTAAAAAAAACAAAAAAATAATTAATTCTCCATTTAATTCGATATGGAGTGGTAGTTCAGCTGGTTAGAACGTCCGCCTGTCACGCGGAAGGTCGAGGGTTCGAGTCCCTTCCATTCCGAATTTGTATCAATTAAGTTCCTAACCTGGTCTCTGCGTCTAACGGTTAGGACAGAGGACTTTCAATCCTCCAATCGGGGTTCGATTCCCCGTGGGACCGATTTATGGGTGATTAGCTCAGTTGGTTAGAGCATCTGCCTTACAAGCAGGGGGTCATAGGTTCGAGTCCTATATCACCCACCATAGTAATTTACAGAAGACAATAAACTCTCACAAGGAGTAAGTGAGAAAATGATTAGGTTCGAGCCTGCCTGCCGGTAGGCAGGTCCTATATCACCCACCATCTTTAATAAAATATCCGAATTTTAGAAATTTTAAATTAAATGTTAAATTCTGAAATTAACCAATAGGGGTCTATAGCTCAGTTGGTTAGAGCAATCGGCTCATAACCGATCGGTCGCTGGTTCGAGCCCAGCTAGGCCCATAGAAAATTAATGCATAATGAATAAATGAATGATTGCCGATCAAAAAGACTCCATCATTATCAATTATTAATTTACTTCGTGCGGACGTAACTCAATTGGCTAGAGTTTCTGCCTTCCAAGCAGATTGTTGCGGGTTCGAGTCCCGTCGTCCGCTCCATGAAAAACTCCATTCATCGGAGCTTTTTTTATTTCTCAAATTTGTTGAATTCCGAGTCCGAAAGAATACAAACTACATCGACGAACCGACCGTTGTTTGGTCTGTCAGTTTATTTATTATGTCTTTCATTATGAAAAAAAGAATCCTTACTTGACTTCAGGCAACCAGTGATCAGCTCCATATCGGTAATTATTTCGGATCTATCAAATCTATGCTGGATCTCGCAGATCAATTTCCTGATGCTGAAATATTTCTTTTTACTGCAATAATGCATACGTTTACTGGCTTGCATAATGCTGATGAACTTAAAAAAAACGTAATGAATTCCCTTAAATTATTCATTGCTTGCGGAGTAGATCCTAAGCGTTTCGTGATATATAATCCTGCAGATATTCCCGCTCATGCTCAGCTCAATTGGGTGTTTTCTTGCCTCACGATTATGTGAACAATGGAAAGAATGCATACCTATAAGGAAGCTTTGGATAAGGGGAAAAAGTGAGAAATTGGTGTCGGGACATTTTGTTATCCCATTTTAATGGCGGCAGATATCCTGCTGTATGATACTGATATCGTTCCTGTGGGCAAAGATCAGAAACAGCATGTGGAATATGCGAGAGATATGGCGCAGAAATTTAATCGTGCATATGGAGAAACGTTTACTGTCCCAGAAACTTATATCAGGTGAGAGGTCGCTGTTGTTCCTGGTATTGATGGCCGCAAAATGTCTAAATCGTATAATAATTATATCGGACTTTTGGATGATGAAAAGACTATTTTGAAGAAAGTGAAACAGATCCCTACGAGTGCACAGACGATAGAAGAACCCAAAAATCCTGATGAGTGCAATGTCTACAAGATAACTAAATTATTTTTGACTGCAGAAGAGGATGAACTTCTGAGAAAGAAATATCTTGCATGAGGACTGAGCTTCAAGGATGCAAAAGAGTATCTATATGAGAAAATTATTTCTTTTTTGAAACCAATCCAGGAAAAATATGCGAAAATTAATGATAAAGATATTTTGGATTTACTTACAAAGAATGCTAAAATAGTAAATGTGATAGCAGAAAAGAAAATACAGGAAGTGTATCAAAAGATCTGATTTAAATTAGCTTAACGCTTAAGGCTTGAGGCTTGAAGACATAAATTTAAAGATTCTAAAATGTATAGTTTTATCTTTTTATGTTTCTTATGAAAAAAAATTATGTTCTGATCCCGTTGGTTACGGTTATTGTTGCTGTCGTGGGAAGTCTGTTTACTAACGCAGGCATGTCTCGATATGCGACACTTACTTTACCATCCTGGACTCCATCAGGATCGT
>JBBABI010000006.1:0-17002 GCA_041679065.1 Candidatus Absconditabacterales bacterium | reverse complement strand
CTGTACCATGATTTCAGCATTATTATTTCGGAATAACATCTCTCGTGGGAAGCACGTTATTCTTGTTACTCGATTGTTCGTAGCTAATGCAGTGCTGAATCTTTTACGAAGCTTCCTTTTCTTTACCAGTCATCTGATAGTAGCGTGATTTGTGGAAATGATTGTCTTGCGGATTGTTACGTTAGCACTGTTTGTTCTCCTTCTCCGTAAAGCAAAACTTGCTGCTTGGCTTCTTGTACCGTATCTTATTCGAGTGCTTATTGCTACGACGCTTGCGTATCAGATAATGCTATTGAACTAAGAAGTTATAATGAATCCTTTGCAGGACTAAAGTAATGAAGGAGTATTATTGTTTTTATTTTCTACGAATGATGATGGTAGCAAAAGATCAACCTGTAGATCTTGCCGTAGTAGATGCTAAGGAGTTGAAAAAGATCAAAGAGAAGCAGGAAAAGATAGATCGAGTAATGAAACTCATCAAAGAAAATAATTTAGACAAAGATCCTGAATTCATGAAAGAAGTGATGGAAGCATTCGATGGGATTCTGGATATGTAATCGCTGTCACCCTGAGTATCGCCGTCACACTGAAGAGCCAGCCCCGTACTCGCTACGGGGAACTGAAGGGTATAATTATATTCTTCGTTTCACTCAGAATGACACAATAAAAAAAAATTATTTTTCAAGTTTAGCATAGATGATCTCCGGATTGAGGTTGACGCTGAATGATTCCATATCGAAAACTGTTTTGAAATCATCATTCATGGTATTTGTCGTAGAATCTATTTTATTAAGTTCTTCATTGCCCAAAATATGTTGCAATTTTTTGAATCCGTTGACGAGAATGGGAGCTGAGAGCAGACCTAAGTTTTTTGTGATGTAGAGCAAAAACTTCAGATCCTGTTCAGCCTCCATTTTTGTCTCTGGATTTTTCCATTTGACCCACGGTTCGGCTTTGGTGATGAATTCATTAGCCTTTTGCACCAATCTGTACCGGTCTTGGAGGTATCATTGGATGTTAGCCTTGTTTAAATATATCTTATTGAGCTCGTGGGTGTCCAATCCATTGGCGAGCATTTCAAAAAGAGGATTACTATTATCTTCGCTGAAACGTGATAAATCGCCGTCTTTGCACTTACCTTCAGTGATCTCATATTTTTTGCAGAGACTAATCACTCTATTGACGAAATTTCATCGTCCGCCGATAAGCATGCTTTCATAGATGTTATTTAGTCTGTCTAATGAGAAATCTCCATCGCTGTCTATGGCGACGTCATATAACAATTGGAATACAAAGCCATCTCTTTCGATGTTGTCTATGATTTCTATAGGATCTATGACATTGCCTGTGGATTTGCTCATCTTGTGTCCGTTGAGGGTGAGATGTCCATGGACGAGTAATTTTTTTGGCAATGCTAATTCGGCAGAAAGCAGCATTGCTGGCCGGAATGCTCCGTGGAATCTGAGGATATCCTTGCCTATCAGATGAATATCTGCCGGCCGGACTTCATTAAATCTTTTTTCATCATTTTCATATCCTTGTCAGGTGATATAATTGGAGAGCGCGTCGCATCGGACATACATGACATGATCTTCATCTCCTGGTACGGGAATCCCTCGTGGTAAACTGCTTTTGGGGCGTGAAAAGCTAATATCATTTGCCTTTTCTATGAAGGCGAGTATTTCATTCTTCCTTGTTTCTGGGTAGATTTCATAGGTATTATTTTGGATTGCTTTTTTTACTTGATCACGATACTTGGATAATTTGAAAAAATAGTTTTCTTCTTGTACCTTTTCTATCTCTCCATTCGTATGATCCGGACATTTCCCATCCACTAATTCTTTCTCTGTCTTGAAGCTTTCGCATCCTGCACAATAAAGTCCTATATAACCTTGTTTGTAAATATCATCGGCGGCGACCAGTTGTTTCCGTAGCTTTTGCGCTCATGGATAATGTATCTTTTGGTCTGAGGTCCTCAAAAAGGTGTCATAGGATATCTGGAGTTTTTTATATAATTCCTGGATTGCTTCTACATTTTTATCCAAAAATTCCTTAATGTCTTTGCCTTCTTTCTGTGCTGTTCTTCGGTTTTTGATGCCATGCTCATCGGTTCCTGTTTGGAAAACGACTTCCTTTCAGAGAATCCTATGAAATCTTGCAAGCGTATCTGCCTGGATGATCTCTAATGCGTGTCCCATATGCGGTCTTGCATTAGGGTAGGCGATTGCTGTGGTGATGTAAAATTTCTTTGCCATTTTTCTGAATAATGGTTAAATCTCATGTAGAGTAGTGATTTACTACTTCATTTTCAAGGTCAAGCTATGATTTTGATTGAAATCCTTACTAAAAACAGTATTCTCGCATTAATTTTATTCTTATATTTTTCTTATGCATATTCTTGTTCTCAATGCCTGAAGTTCGTCCTTGAAATATCAGGTCCTGGATATGACTGATCAATCCGTGGTGATCAAGTGAATCGTGGAGAAAATCTGACTTTCCGATTCCTTTTTAGAGTACGAAATTGATGGAAAAAAAACACATATCTATCAAAAAATCAATAATCATAAGGATGCGCTCAAGTTGGTAATAGACAAGAGTCTAAGGTCTAAGATCTCCAATCTAAGTTCTCTTTCTGCTATTTGACATAGAGTGGTCCATGGGGGAGAATATTTCCAAAATGCAGTCCTCATTGATGACGATGTTCTGGCAAAAATTAAAGCGTGTAATGAGCTAGCGCCACTGCATAATCCAGCGAATGCCGCTTGAATCATTGCGTGCAAGGCGCTTTTTCCAGGTATTCTTCAAGTAGCAGTCTTTGATACAGCATTTCATCAGAGTATGGAACCGGCGCATTATTTGTATGCGATACCTTACAAATATTATGAAAAATATAAAATAAGAAGATATGGGTTTCACTGAACTTCACATCAATTTGTTTACGACAAATTAGTAACGAGTAACGAGTTACGAGTGATGTGAAAAAAACCACAAAAAGTAATAACTTGTCATGTGGGGAATGGAGTGAGTATTACGGCAATAAAAGATGGGAAAGTTATTGAGACTTCTATGGGGATGACGCCGATGGAAGGTGTGATGATGGGCACCAGATGCTGAAATATAGATCCCGGGGTCCTTACGTTTTTGATGAAAAAAGAATGACTGAGTCCAGAACAACTGGAAGATATGCTGAATCAAGAAAGTGGACTGCTCGGTGTTTCATGAGTATCCAGCGATATCAGGGATATCTTAGCTTGATGCAAGATACAAGATGCAAGATGTATATTGGCTTTGGAGATGTATATCAATTCCATTGCAAAATATATCTGAGCCTATGCAGCTCTTTTGTGATGAGTAGGTGCTATTGTCTTGACGGGCGGTGTAATGGAACATAGGGCTATTGTAAGAATGATGCTCATCGAAAAATTAGCATGGATGTGAATAACGCTTGATAAACAAGCAAACCAGGATGAAATAAGCGCAGAAAAACTTATTTCTACGCCAGATTCTCTGGTGAAAGTTGTAGTGATTCCGACTGATGAGGAATTGATGATTGCGAAGGAAGTCTTAAAGGAATGAATGATTAATAATGTATAATGAATAATGTCGGAGTTCTTTTTGAAATATAAAAAAACATCAAAATTACTTTAGTCCTGCAAAGGATCAATTATAAATTGTCAATTATTCGACTACTTGAAATGCCTGCATGTTTCTATATAAGATAAATAACTTTTACTTTCTAATATACAATCTCATGGAAAACAAACAAGAACATGTCCAACATGTTAAAAAGGTTTCTGATGTGAATGGTTTGGATATTGCAGAGAAGAAATTGGATCAGAAGATGGAGAAATTTATGAAAAACTGATGGGCAGAGAAATTTATGAATATGAAGTTTATCAAGGATCTTCTTGGCTCTCGTGCGATGAAAGATGTTAATGAAAAGATCATCCCTTATCTTAAAATCCTCTTTACCATCGTTTGATGGATTTCTATAGTTGCTGGTATTATCTGAATTTTCTCGTTCCTTGTTTCCTTGAGTTGACTTGGATTCGTCTTTAGTTTCTGATTTGGTATAGGCCTTCGCGTAGTGATCTATATTCTTTTGGCCCTCGGTTTCTCTTGTTTGACTCTTTTGAGCGGTATCTGAATGATTAGATTTAAGAGATGGGCGCTGACTGTCATATTTTGGGGATTTGTAATTTCTTTGGCTACATTTATTATATCATTTATTCCTAGCGGATTTTATGTAGCATCACGTTATGGAACATTTTGATCATCACTTCTCAATCTTCTTATTACTTTTGTCTTTTTGCTTCTTGTATTCAAAAATAAAGAAATGTTTAAGAATTAGTTATTAGCTCAAAGCATAAAGCTCAAAGCATAAAGCTCAAAGCATAAAGCTCAAAGCATAAAGCTCAAAGCATAAAGCTCAAAGCATAAAGCTCAAAGCATAAAGCTTAAAGCTCAAAGCATAAAGCTTAAAGCATAAAGCTTAAAGCATAAAAGAACTTTAATCAATTTGTTTAAAAATTTATTTTTTATCTGTCTTTTTGTTACATGAAAATAAAGCATATTGTATTGATAATCTCTTTTATATTGCTGTTTGGTTTAGCTGGATGCGGTAAACCTTCTATACAACCCCTGAATGAACAAAAGACAACGGTTTCTCCACTTGGGACTTTACCTGATTGGGCTACAGATCTTGGATTGACCTTACCCCATGGCATGGATCTCATGACATCATTGTCCAGAGAGACTACGGTAAATGATTCGTGATATGACTCTTTATCACTCGTCTATCAATGATCATATGATCAGGCGGTGCAGGAAGCTACTCGTATAGCCAGTGGAGCTCATTTGACTATAAGCCAAGAATTGGTCGATGCTCAGAATCTTATCCAAGAATGAAAACAACTTTCCTGACTTGACACTACTTCTTTGAGCAAAGGGATAATCTACACCAATCATAGTCTGACTGCTATGAATATCGATTATCTTGTCGTAGTGAGTGTGGATGGGAATTGATTGTTGACGATAGAGGCGACTAATTATCAGCAGATGAACAATCGTAAATACCGTAAATAGGGTAAATACCGTAAATAGGGTAAATACCGTAAATAGGGTAAATACCGTAAATAGGGTAAATACCGTAAATAGGGTAAATACCGTAAATAGCGTAAATATTGTAAGAGAGTGGTTTTACATTATACGTTTTCTTGGAATGAAGTATGTTATATGAATATTTGTTGCATTTGTGGCCATGATAAGCGTGAGTTATGCTCAGGAATATATTTTGTTTTATGGGAATGGCTGTCCTCATTGCGCCAAAGTAGAGGCGTTTTTCAAAGAAAATAAAATTTCAAAAAAATTCGATATAGTGCAGAAAGAGGTGTTTTTCAATAAAAAGAATCTTACGGAGTTTAATTGATATCTTGCAAAGCATAAGTTGACGTATGATAAGATCGGTGTGCCCTTTTTAATAATTACTAGTGGGCAGGACTGTAATTATATCAATGGCGATACGAATATCATAGAATATTTTTCCGGTAAATTGGCGCAGATCACTGCTGCGGCATGCAAGGAAACAGCACTAACCGGCTCTTCTGCAACCATGGAAAAATCACTCAAACAAAGGCTCAGCTTTTTTGGCATCATGCTGCCAGCGGCAGTTTCTGATAGCATCAATCCTTGCGCATTCGCAGTAATGCTTCTTTTGCTTTCTACCATTCTTACTAGGCATAAGAGCAGGAGAAAGACACTATTGGCAGGGTGATTGTTCTGTCTTGCCGTATTTGTCAGTTATCTGGCTATGGGAATAGGACTCTTTTCTGCCTTAGCTACTGCCAATAATACATTCGTCCTCAAGCTCGTGGTAGGAATCTTGTGATTAGTCGTGTGACTTGCAAATATCAAGGACTTTTTCCGATATGGAAAATGATTTGTCATGGAAGTTCCTTTCAGTCGGAGGCCAAGAATGATGGCATTGATAGAAAGGGTATCTTCTCCTCGAGGCGCATTTGTGGTGGGCATCTTGGTAAGCTTATTTTTGCTTCCTTGTTCCTCATGACCGTACTTCACCATACTTGGATATATGAGTTCAGAAGCTCAGAGCCTCCATTTACGATGATATATCTATCTGATCGTATATAATCTGATCTTCGTCTTGCCTATGTTTATCATCGCTTTCTTGGTAGGCTTCGGGTATGCGAGCGTGGACAAGCTTGCTCAGATCAAACATGAAAAAACCAAACTGATCCATCTCATTGTAGGACTCCTGATGCTCGGATTGGGTACGTATGTGCTTTTGACTTTGTAAGAGCGTAAATAGCGTAAGAACGTAAAAAGCGTAAGAAATATCGAAGTTTTATATTTTTAAAGATGATCATGGGGAAAGAAACTGTTCCATCAACGACAGAAAAGAAACCGTATCCATTTGCTACATGCCAATATACTAAGGTCCCTGTTAAGGATATTTTTGAATTGTTGGATATCCCTGATGGTAAGGCGATCAAGACTGCAGTATGAATGCATGATTATCAGTGAAGAGATTTTATGGGGAGAGTAAGAAGAGAGGATTAGTTACAAACTGTTTATTCCTATAAGCTATTTGTTATGGAAAACTTGTGATGAGGAAGTACGAATACGAAATCAAACAAATATGATCTTTCTCCTGAAGGATTGAAACGTTGTGGTATAACGTGATTTTATACCAATTGAAAAGCTGAAGATATCTTCGAGCTTTTGAATATCAAACCCTGAGATCGCATCGATACTATGCCATCGGTGAATGATTATATCCCTAAAGGTTCTATGTTTAGATAATGTTTTGTAGGTGATGAACATCCTGAGAAATTAGGATTTTTTTTCGTCTTGAATAGTATTGGCAGATGTATATTCTCTTTTTCGTAAAAAAAATTAAAAAATTTATGGCGCACGACAAGAAGAAAAAAACTATTTCAGAAGATGAACGAGTCAGAATTCTCGGTAAGTTGAATCTGACTAAAAAAACTGGATTGCCACCTAATCATGTTGTTTTTACTGGGCATCCACGCCGCAATCATCGCCACTTACTTAATAAGGTAAGTCATTGAATTATTTAACCAGAGCTGGGTTCATTTGAGGTATTCCCTCATCTAAGAACTCAGCTCAAAAACGTTATAAAAAAACGTCCTGATGTGGACGTAATTTTTTTAAAATAGATGTGTTAGCTTTCATTTTCTTTTGTGAAATACAGCTTCCCAGATGTGGTGGCCAATAATGTAAAGGATGATGATACACCATCCTAAAATCTGAAGGAGTAGTTCTCCTGTCTTCTTGAGGGTTTTCATATTTTTTTTTGTTTAATTTATGTGTTTTGTATTGCCTATTGTATGTTATAAATCCTATGTAAATAATCATCAAATTTTCTTATAAAATTTCTTTTCTCTTTGTTCTCAAGATTCTTGTTTTTATTTACGATATCCATTACTTCTTCTATGCCACTTGCTAACTCCAAAGCAGCTCTTTCTATGAGTATTTTCTTGTCTTTTATTGCTTGTAATGTTTTGAGTTTGTCAGTCACTTCTTTATCTATTTCATCCAATAGTGATTTACAGGTATCTGGATAATTGATCTCTTGGTCCTCTTCGTCTGCAGTGAAAATCTTTTGAAAGAAAAGTGGTGCAGAAATATATTCTTCTCCTATATCTATATAAAATCATTTCTCTCTGCATGTCTTAAATTCTCTGATGCATCATTCTTGGAGTGCCATAAAGCAGCTTCTTGCATCTTTGTTTATGATATTTTCCCATATTCATAATCTATCTATCTCTCGATTCAATCATTTTATTCCGTCGGTAATATCTATTTCTTCGTCATTCTTATATTCTCAGAAATTCTCCATGATGTCGGTATATACTGATCAAATGATCATATCTATGTAATGGTCCAATTCTTTATCAGTACACTCTATTTTCTTTAAAAGACCAATGAGCTTATCGATATTTTCTATTGAAAACATAGGATAGAGATAATATATCTGGGTGTCTTCATCATCGTAGAAAGGCTCATCTATCTTGTATTTTTGTATTAATCTTAATCAGAATGTTTTTAGCTCTTCCTGTATTTTTTCATTTGTGTGTTGTGTATATATCCTAGCTGTCAGATTTTCATCATCAGGATACTCCATATGATTTTCTATCACTCTATATATCTCTTCAGCTGTTTCTTCTTTGACGGTATACATGCCTTCATGGATTGTGATATTATCCTTCTCATCTATTGATGTGCTGCCTTCAAAAAAATGACTCATGATTCCTTTGAATTTTTTTATATCAGAATTTCTATCTTGCTGCTTTAAAAGCTTTTGTTGCTCTTGTTCCCAAAGACTTTTTTCTACTTGCAGTTTAATTGTAAAGTCGTCGAATCAGACTTTGTGTTTTTCCATTATTTGTACCATAAAAAAATATAAATATACGAATATATATAGATATTTTCTTGTAAAAGTCAATCTAATGGTATGTTTGTAAAAAATAGTTTATATGAGCTTTTGTATTGTTTCTTGAATCACTTGAGGATTCACTTTTCCTCAGGTCTTTTTCATGACTTGACCTACAAAAAATCACATGACCGTGGTCTTTCCTTTCTTGTAGTCTTCTACTATTACTTGATTTTCTTGGAGGACAGCTTGAATAATTGTTTCAAGCTCCTTGGTGTCAAATGCTGGTGCATCGAATCATTTCTCTTTGATGATTTCATCCGGATTCTTTCCTGTAGACAACATCTCGTCCATGACTACTTTGAGCTGATTTTCCATGAGAGATCCAGCTTGTGCTTTGGTTAGAAATTCACTAAACTGCTCCTGAGAGAAGGGGAGCTCGCTGATGGCTTTGAAGTTATCTTTCAGCCGTGCGGCGATAGGGCCGACAATTCGCTTAGCTACAAGCTTTGATAAGATTGCTTCGTTTCACTCGCAATGACGCAGTGTTTCCATGAAATAATCAAGGACTTCTTTATCAGAAATAAGCGCATTGATATATTCCTTATTGAATCAATATTCATCCTTCATGACTTTTATGATATCGTAGGGAATGGAAATCGTTTGTTCGTTTAATCGTTTAGTTGTTTTGTCGCTTATCTCAAGTGGCGGCAGATCCGGTTCGGGGAAATATCTGTAATCCAGCGCATCTTCTTTGGATCTCATGAGATAGGATTCTCCTTTGACATCATCTCGTCCTCTGGTCTGCTGAGTAAACAGTTCTCCTGTTTCGTATAATTTTTCTTGTCTGATCTGTTCGTGTTCTATCGCTCTTTTGATCATGCCAAATGAGTTGATATTTTTTACTTCTACTCTGGTTCATAACTGATCTTTTTCATCTTTTCTGACGGAAATATTTACATCGCATCTCATCTGTCCTTTTTCCAGATCTGCATCGGAAAGATCATTATATCTCATGATCCTTTGCAACTCTTTTAAAAATTCTATGACTTCGTCCGTACTAGCAAAATCCGGTCAAGTAACGATTTCCACGAGGGGAGTCCCTGCGCGGTTGAAATCCAGTAATGCTTCTCCTCCCTGATGGATCATCTTAGCTGTGTCGCATTCCATGTGGGCATCCAAGATGTGAACAGTCTTTTTTGCGGTAAAGTTTTCTAGGAAAAAATTAACCTGACCTTTGACATTGGTCGGTTGGTAGAGCTGAGTAATCTGATATCCCATGGGAAGATCGGGATAAAAATAGGACTTTCTATCAAATTTGGAAATCTTCTGGATGTCGCAATTCAGCGCTTTGCCTACCAATAATGCCTTCTCCAGCACTTCTTCACTCAAGGTAGGAAGCGCTCAGGGTTGACCTGTACACACGGGACAGATATTGGTATTTGGTTGCAGTGTCTCAAAGTTCTGCTCATTTTTGCACTGACAAAACATCTTATTGATGGTCTTGAGTTTCACATGAATTTCTAAACCTATGGTCAATAACATACCAAATGAGTAAATAATTAAATAAGTATGAATTTATTTTTTTTGATTTTCAATTTTATTTGCTCTGATAGATGAGAGCAATGCAATTCCTATAAATCATGCTCCGAGAAGTCAGGTGATCACTTCAGGCACTTCATGCAGAGTAGTGATAAACATAATGACTGCAAGTGCTAAAATTGCCCAGAAAGCACCGTGTTCCAGATACTTATATTTAGCTAAGGTTCATTTTCTGACCAACATAATAGTTAAACTTCTGACAAACATTGCGCCGATACCCAGTCCAAGAGCAATGATGAAAATATTTTTACTTAATGCAAAGGCTCCTACCACTCCATCAAAAGAAAAACTTGCATCCAATACTTCCAGGTACAGAAATAAGGAAAGTCCTGCTTTGGCCATTGTTTGAGTGACCTCCTTCTTTTTTTTAAGAATCTCTGCCAATCAGTCAACTATTGCAAAGACTATGACTCATCGCATCCCTGATGTTAAGAATGAGAGAACTTCGCCACTTGGCAATAATTTCGCTACAAACATCAGAATGATGGCCGTGATAATGATCTCAATGGATTTTAATTCTCAGATTTTTTTAAGGAACCTTTCTATGGGTCCGATCCAGTGATTTTGTTTTTCTATATCTAGAAAGAAATTTAGTGCGACCATAAAAAGGAATGCTCCACCAAATCATGCGATGACGATATGTGATGAGGTCAGTATCTGAGCATAAAGATCAGGATTGAATATCGCTAGGTTAATCGTCTGGATGGGATTTATATTTCCGACGATAGCGACAATGAGAATGGGGAAAATCACTCTCATGCCAAAGACGGCAATAACCATTCCTCGTGTCAGGAATCTATGTTGTCGGCGAGGAGACATATCCTTGAGTACCGTAGCATTGACGATTGCATTATCAAAGGAAAGTGAAGTTTCTAAAATTCATAGGATGAGTACAATAAATACTGCCTGTAATCATCAGGCGATATTCATGCTACTTCCTGCTCAGAGAAAAAATCATGCAATGATTGCGATGATAGTGAAAATGAGTGATCATTTGAAATAGCTTTTGAGCATTGTTTTTTCTGATGTTAAATACTGTACATTGGATGCAAGATACATGATGCATGATACAAGATGCATGATACAAGATGTATCTCTTTTTGTATGTAAAAAGCGAAGGATTTCAAACCTAAATACCTAAATAAAAAATCCTATCTGAATGATAGAACTTTTGGTGGACGATAGAGGATTCGAACCTCCGACCCCTCGCACGTCAAGCGAGTGCTCTGACCAACTGAGCTAACCGTCCATGGATGACAAATACTGTAGAGATTAGTTTATGTATTTCAATGATATTTAAATTCCGTATTTCCTAATAATCGCTCTGGCTTCTTTGAGCGAGAGATAGTTGATGCCTTTTTTGTGATTGGCTTTACCGATTCTGTAAATGATATTCCGATGTCTGAAGAGTTCTTTGTATGCGAATCGTAGGGAATGATTCGGATCGTAGATATGGACTGGTAACGTCCCCATGCCATTGAGTTCCATGATTTTAAATTTTCCAGCATACAGGTCTTCCAAACTTTTGACTTTCAGATCATAGCGTCCATAATAGAATCATGGTATGGTCTTGCTTAATGTGTCAAAGATATCTACTAATTTGTCCGTAATAAGATGCTTTGCATCAAAAAAACATGATCATCTGCAGTGATTACCTAGAAAGTGCATTTGGAATTTTTCTCCTGCAGGTAATACTTTGTCCCGGATTTCTTTGTGGAGCTTTTGAAATGGTGTATAATAATATCTTGCTCTATCGTGATGCCAAACCAACTCTCCCAAGGTATGTTCTCCGTTTCCTTCTACGAAGACCAAACGTTTGTCTGTTACTCAGGTTATGTGTCCTTTAGTTTCCCCAGGCATACGATAATAGAGAATTCAAAACTCCAAAGTATAATCAATGAATTCCTGGATGACGTATTCTTCTCTCATAGAAATGAGGTGTTGTCTGAGTTCTTCATTATTGTGGATTTTAACAATATCTCTGGCTGCTCTTCCGTTGTCTGGTTTCATGATCAAGGGATAAGAGATAGCTTCTTTATCTATTTCTTTTTTTATCTGATCGAAGGTATCGCCTATTTTGACCAAAATGGTTTTAGGCTTCAACTTTGGATCAAATTTTACAAGTTCTTCATATTTACCATATCCGGAAAAACCACTGAATATCATACCTGGATTTATGTTGGAGAAAAATAGTAAACTCCCTGCTCTGAGGGAAAGAAAAAGCCAGTAGATATACACAGGTATATCAAAAATATATCCTGGTCGGAATTCTCGTCTGGAGTATTTCTGTATTCGACGCCGTATTTTTTTCAACATATTTATAGTCCTTTAAATCGGATTAAAATTCATTTTCCCAGCCGGATGACGGGGAGATATACGGTACATTTCCCTATAATCGCTGCCAAGATGAAGAGGGGGAAGGGAAGTTTTTTACGCACGATACCTATGGCTACGATATCGGGGATGGCAGAATCTATGGCGACAATAGTCAGTAAAAATAATACTCGTTTGCTGTTTCTTGTCTCCAAATAATTGGTTATTTTTTTGTTGAGTTTACTCAGTCTTTTTCTGTTTTCTAGATATTTGGCGAATCTGTTTTCCAAGCGAGAGATCCAATCCTGATGCCCATTTTTGTGCTTAAATGCGAGTATTTTCTTATGCATATATCCATAGAGCAATCGTATCAAAATACTGCTTAATGCTGCTGGTACCACGGTACCAAATGACATTGCTATAGGACCTGCTCCTTGGAGTAAACGAATTCCCATCAGGGTGTAGGTAATGGGAATGATTGCCGGTGGAAAAACCGGTGATATAACAACCAAACAGGATATGATGAGATGTTTTAATAACATACTTTGCTACTAGATGTAAAACATGGAAACATGGAAAGGTGGAAAGGTGGAAACGTGGAAACGTGGAAAGGTGGAAACGTGGAAAGGTTCTAAAATCTAAGTTCTAAGGTCTACGTTTTTGACGTGTTTGAAAAAGTTGTCGATGTCTTTTTTAGTCATATCGGCATTGACAGTCATCAACCTGATAACTTCTTCTCCTTTCCATTTTGCATGACTGACTTTGATAAGTCACTGCTTATCCAATGCTTCACAAATCTTGTCGGCGGGTTTTCCTTTGACTTGGAAACAGACATTTATACATTCCGGTTCAAGCATTAGTTTTAGGTCTTTATCTTTCTTGATGAGTTGTGTCGCATAGTGGGCTAAAGCAAACTGGTGATTTACTCTTTTTTCATAGCCATCTTCTCAGAGAAACTTCAGCGCTGTCCAAACTTTGAATGCATCATTTCTTCTTCCGCATTGGATAGATTTCCCGGCAGGATTCAGTTTTGCAAGTTCTAGAAGATTTATGTTTTTTGGTGGTTGGATGAGATAATCTGCTTCCTCATGAAAACTTTTTAATAAAACAGTAGGATCTTTTACCAATATTGGTGCTGCCAAAACAGGGACATTCATCATCTTGTGAGGATTCCATGTTACCGAGTCAGCTTGTTCTATTCCTTTCAGAAGATGTTTATATTTTTTACTGAGAAGGGCTGTGCCTCAGAGTGAAGCATCTACATGTAGCCGGATTTTATATTTTCTGGCGATTTTAGCTATTTCTGGTATAGGATCAAAGGCTCCAAGAACTGTCGTCCCTGCGGTAGCTTTGATAAAAAATGGTGTATATCATCGATGGATATCTTCTTGGATTTGTTTTTCTAATGCTTTGACATCTAATTTTCCACGTCTATCACTTTTTATTACTCTTAAATTGCTTTTCCCTATGCCTACAAAATTGGCTGCTTTAGGTAAAGAATAATGTCCTTGGTCAGAAGCGTACATGGTAAGCTGTTTGTTGCTTATTCCCTCTTGGACGATAGTCGGTTCTTTTTCATTTCTGGCGACGATCATGGCGACCGTATTGGATAGTGATCCTCCTGGGGTAAAAATTCCATCGCCGTTTTTATATCAGATTTTCTTGTTCATAAAATCAATAACTTCATTCTCTATGAGAATATGTATCCCTGCTGATTTGTAGGTGTGCATGGTATTGTTGAGTACTGCGGTTAGCATTTCTGCAGCGACTGCCGGCAATATCTGTCCTCAGAATAATAGGTTAAAAAATCATGTGCTAGAGGTCTTTGGGCTAGCAAGGACAATTTTTTCTAATTCATCAAAAATCTTATCTACTCCTGTTCATTTTTTAGGTATGGTAAGATCAATATCTTTCCTATATTCATCTGGTGTCTTATGTTTGAGAACGGGATATTTGTCTGAGTGTTTATAATATTTTTCTATAATATCAAAGGTTCTCTTCATTATCTTTTTGGATTCCATGTGCTGGTATAGAGAGAATACATGTAAAAAATAACCTATATTTTGTATGGAAATGACTTTTTATAGCAAGAATAAAATATTTTCGGAAAATTATCCTTATATCTGTAGATGCAATAGTTGCAGAATGCTTTTTCAGAGGAATATAAATGGGATATGGCTAATGCTTTTGCCTATAATAACTGCTAGGATAAAATAAGGGAATCTGATTTTTTTGTACAAAATTCTTGTCCCTATAATATCCGGCAAAACGGGGAGAAAACAAAACACCGCGAAAAGGAAAGTTGCCGTCCTTCCCGTTCTGGTTTCTATATATTTCTCTCGTCTCAATGATATTTTTGCTATTTTTTCCTGTTTTCTGAAATAGCTGTTTATCATATTTACGCTGCGAGCGAATATATTGTTTCCTTTGATTTTCTCTTCTAAGGTAAGTCTTTCAATGATATGATTTTGTAATGTCCGGATAATCATAGCAGTTATCGTACCTACCCCGACAGTAATTACTGATAATATCCGGGGGTTTGCTTTCTGTGCGAGTAAGACTCCTGTCAGTGAATAGCCCAAAGGACTGAGTATAGGAGGCATGAGGGGAGCGAAGAATACAACGATTCATAAAATACATAATTGGAGTATCATGCTGTATTTTTATGGAGCTAAAGTATTATCCTAATTTTTTTAATAGATCATCTATGAGGATACTGGCATATTCTCCTGCGCCTAAGGTAAATTTTACCATCAGATCGTCGCCATCAAAATTGTATTTCGTTTTCTGGGGTCGGATCCAAATCTTCCTTCTGATGCCAAAAATTTTATAATCACTGAATGGTTTGAGTTTGTTCTTGCTGATCCCGTGAATTTCCAGAAATTTTTGTTCTTTCTGTCCTGCTTCACTTGTGGGTGTCGGCATGAGTAGGTTGAAACCGATGACGGGTCAGGTTATTTCTGCTGTGCTTTCTTGGGTGTAGGGAATCGGTTCTCCCATTGTTTGCGGAGAACAAAAAGCATCGTTGCTAGTTCTTCTTGCTTTGATCTCTTGCAGGGTATTTTTGGCTTGGTTATAGACAAAGAGTTTTTTCTGTCCTGTTTCGTCCATTTGTAAAATATCTCCATCAAGCATCTTGGGTTCCTTCTTGGTTCTCCAAGCGACGTATTCATTAAACAATCGGCTGGCATATGCTTGGAGCTTGAATTTCGCTTCAAATTTTTCATGGATTTTCAGTTTTCCTTCCAGAATATCTTTTCCTAGTTTCGGGTTTCTGGATTCTATTCCGAATCTCTGTTTCCCAAATATATTAGGGACTCCATTGTCAAATAATTGGGTAATTATTTTTTCTGTTTTCTGTTTCTCTGTTTGACTTAGTTTCTTGGTCGCCCTTAGTCTGATGTGAAACGTGTTGGTGATGTCGCTCGTCATGCCGATGGGTTTGTCGTTCCAGTCAGTCTTCATTATCCTGGCATATTCAGCTAAGGCGTTGAGAAATTCGTTCTCTCCTCATAACTTCTTTACTGCGCTTTTGTAAATGCTTATCCGTTGTCTGGTAACAGCATCTTTGTCCTTTAACCCTGCAATCCCCAATGTTAGTCTGGAGAGATTAAATCTCTTACAAAGAAAATCTATAATTTCCATCGTGGTAACATTTCTTTTTTCAAAGTAGACGAAAAATGCATCTCATTTCCCGCTTAGCTTGAAGGGCAATTCTTCTTCGACAATGAAGTCCTGGGATTTCTGTTTGAAAGAAAATAACATCTGTTTTCTGATGGGTAAAACGTTGGTGAGTGTAGTTATTTGGGAGTGGAGTACAACTCGGGGTTTGAAAAGATGATTCTTTCTGCTTTTATAGGTCGTCCGCTTTGCGGACTCTACGGACTGCCGTCCGCAGTCAAAAGAGGTCGTCCGTCTCGGACTTCCCATTGGACGTATATATGCATAAAAAGTCCCAACGGGACGATCTATTGTTCGCTCTGGACGGAAGTCCAGAGCTAAAAAAAATAAAAAAAACTTACTTTACTAATTTTCCTAGATCGATTACTTGTATATGTTCCAATTGGTCAGTGAATCATTTATCATGACTAACAATGATCATAGCTCACTCATAGGTATTTAATGATTGGGCGATGACGGGGATGTGGCGGAAATTGATATGATTAGTTGGCTCATCCAAGATAAGCAAATGCGGTTTCTGGAGTACGAATCTTGCATAGCAGAGGAGTCACTTCTGTCCTTCAGACAGTGATCAAATGGTATTTTTCAGTAGTTCTTTGGTAAGCAAAAATTGTGCGGCTACACGATAAATATCTTGATCACTTGTATCTCTTGCTATCTCTTGTAAATTATCTCGTACATTCATATCCATAGCCAAGGAATCAAAGTCTTGACTGTAATAGCCCACTTTGACGTTATTGTGGATCATCGCCATCTTCTCTTCCGGATGAGTCGTATCGGGTTCTTTGATGAAAATGTCTGGATTCTCTTTGTCTTCTATCTTAGTTCTGTATTCTTTCATGATATTTTCTTTGTGCTGATGGATCATCATAAGTCTTTTGAGCAGGGTAGATTTCCCTATCCCATTGGGTCAAGTAAACATAATTCTGTCATGTTTTTTCATCTCAAGAGGCAGCTTGTAGGTGATGACTTTGTGTTCGCTATTCATGA
>JBBABI010000005.1:592-30458 GCA_041679065.1 Candidatus Absconditabacterales bacterium | reverse complement strand
TACGGTTCATTTTATCAAGATTTTCTTGAGTTAATGGTTGATTGTTCATGTTTAGTTCCTCCTTTAGATTTTGTTTTAAATATCTTATATTTATTTTCTTATAAGAGTCAATTGCAAGTGACTCAAGATGTCCTGGTTTTTTGACGCTTGAGCTTTTTTGAGTATAATTGTCTGGAATGAGCTTGATGCATGATGCATGACGCATGATGCAAGAAGTAAAAAAAGAAAAGATTTAATTGTTTTGGATTGTGATATGGTTTGGGATAAAAGAACACTTTCATTGTTTGGCATCATGGCGCTTAGCTTCTGGTTAGGCTTCCTTTTTGTCGATGGCATATTTTCTTCATCGGTTATTCCTACTGTACCAGCCCCAACCCAACAGGTTCAAGAAGTCGTTCCAGAAACCCGCCTACCGGACGGGCAAGCCGGAGATATGATAGCAGACCAAATACAAACCAACACTCCTGCAAGCTCTGGTGAGGTGAACGCACAACATAGTTCAGCTTTTGAAGTAATATCTTTTTCGGGCCAAGAAGAAGCAACAAATTCCGTCATAAAACAGGCATCATTGAATGATATTACGTTATTGGAATCATTATATGAAAAGAATCCAGACTCGCAAATTCTGGTCACTTTGATCCAACGTCTGGTGGATGATTATCAATTCGCTGATGCTAATGTGTATTTGCAGAAATTGATGCAGATCCCTAATTATCAAAAACTTTTGGATCCTCATACGATCTTATATATCCTTATCCATGGTAGTGCTATCTCCTATAAGAATCCTAATAGTATCAATGAGCTGTTGCCGTTGATTGCACAATTTAGGCAAGATGGGCTTCTAAGCAAGGATGATGAGAATTTCTATAATGGGTTGATCGCTATTCGGTTTAAGAAATATGCTGATGCTTCTCTCTTGTTTTCCAGCAATACGACAGAAATCTATACGCCATTGATACAAGCATATCAGAAAGCATTGTCAGATTTCTCCGGCAGCAAACTCATGCCCGCTTATTATCAGGATGCGTTAGTCGCTTTGAGTATGCTCAAAAACTGATATTTCTCTATTGCCAAAAATCTTGCACTCAGTGCATTGATGAAAGATGATCAATATATCCTTCCGTACCAAATATTAGCATATGCAAATTTTCTCAGCAATAATTTCGATGTATCAGCAGAATATTTCTTGAAATTAGCGGATTTTGATGCCGCGAATAAAGATAATTATCTTTTCCTAGTCGGTGTTTCGCAGTATCGGATAGGCGACTATGACCAGTCGGTCCTGTATCTCAATCAAGTTACCAATCCTTTGTTGCTCACGGATATGTATAGATATGAATTACTTTCTTATTTGGCGTGAAACGATATGGATAATGCACTCCGTATCCGACAGAAATTATTAGGACAGTCCAGCCTTCAGCCTTCAGATTTCATGACTTTTTTCGATGCCTTCTATTATGTGCCCTATAGTAATGGTAACCCATTTACTCTCTCCAAAGAAAATGCTCCGTTAGCCTCTATGTACCTGGATTCCTGCGCGCGTTTATTCTCCTGAGGAGCTGATATTTGCACGTATGGACAGATTGGACAGCAGCTGACAAATCTAAATTGGACTTGAATAGCACAGCCACTTTTGTATTTATCTAGTACATATCACCAGCAATATCTTTTTCATATTCTGGGTGATTATTATTTTCAAAATATGGAATATGATCTAGCAAAGGATGCATATTCACAAGCATTGACTTTGGCTACTCGTTCTGATGAACAGATTATCCTCAAGGATAAACTACAGAAAACCATTAACGAGTAGAGTTGAGGCCTTTGACAGTGGAGGCTTACGCAGTTGAGGCTTCGGAGTTGAGGCTTATGCAGTTGAGGGTTGAAATGTGGAAAAGTTGCTGTCACCCTGAGTAAGGTCGAAGGGTATAAGTGAAACACTTAGATTGCCACACCTCTCCGCCGCGGCGGATCGTCTCGCAAAGACACAATTCTCGCAAAGACAAGTGTTGAAAATTTTTATGGGGGTAATTTCATATGTTGTTAAAGAAAATTTTACTATTTCTTTTTGTGTCTTTTTGTCTTTTGAACATTAGCGTTTTCGCTGAATGAACTTCGGAGTTGCCTGATTTTTGCCAAAATACAACGATTTGCTGATCAGCACCTAAGGAATTTACCATGATCATGGATTTTTCGCGCGAGTTACTCAATAGCATCAAGACCATCTGACCCCAGTGAGATTATCTCGGTAAATATGTCAATCCAAATCGATTCGAGTGAGATAAATTCGTCCCGCCACAACAGAATATCATCAGCAAGTGAGTCAGAAATGTTGTACAAAAACTTGATTTCATGGCTGCAACCACCGCTATCCTTACGTCTCCTCAGCAATGGTGAGGGGTGAAAGATCTCCTTGCTGGATTCGTGACGCTTTTCAAAAGCAATGTCTTTGAAAGAGATCTCAAGGTAGTAGAGCAATTGGATGCGGCGCTTACTGAAAAAAGATATCAGATTGGTTTGGCTGGATGATGGTATGAGCAAATAAATGATGCGAATAGAAAGAAGATTCAGTGAATTTTGGATAAATATACAAAGAACTGACTTCTGACTTCAGCATCGATTGATGACGGAACGACGTATAATAATGTGACGGCTATGGTAGGCAGAATTGTCACGGCTATGAAATCATTTCTTTCCTTTGATGCTTCTGATCAATTTTCTTCGTGGTCGAGAGGTGGTGATACTAATGACATACATATTTATTTTTCATTACCATTGATTGCCAGTATGCAACAGCAATATAGCTGTGCAAGAGGAAGTGTCACTTGGCCTTTGTGACCAACAGGAAAAAAACGAGTAACCAATATCTGCGATGAAAAATATAGCAAATTTTCTGCGAATCGGAAAAAGATGTGAGGCGATTTCTCTTCATCGCGAAAAAAATCGCTAGCCACTATTACTGATGCTGTGCAGAGATTGAAGGATGCACTCAAGTGATCTCGATCTTTCAAATTAAAAACCAATATAGAAGTGAAAAATCCGCGAACTGAAATCAAAGCTTTTGGGACCTGATTTGTCCAAAATTGGAGAGCTGCGATACAAGAAAGCAAAAAAGCTCAAACTACAGCTCTAGATAAGATACAATCTTCTGGTGTGACATTACAAACAATAGCTGTAGATGCTACTGCTACTGCTGATTTCAATGGATGGATCACCCAAAGCATGGCGCCATTATTCACTGATCAGGCGATCGATCTCCAGAGTGTGGAATTCAGTGATGTGAAAGATTTTTCATCACTGTTTGGTACATTGGGAAATCAGATACTTCTTGCAAACCAGATTTTAGGGGATAAAGATACAAATGGCATGCTTATTAAGGAGCTTGGTGCTGCATGTGAATTGCAATGTCAAAATGTTAGAGGGAAGTGCTGGTAGGCAGGGAGTTGAAATGTGGAAATGTTGAAATGTGGAAAGGTGGCTTGAAGCCTGATGCTGGAGGCTAGAAGCTAGAAGAACTTAGCGCTTAGAACTTAGACCTTAGAAATTAAAAATTTTATTTCATGTTATGGTATGCGGAGAGTGAAATTAGCATTATTCATCTGTGTGAGTGTAGGCGGATTGCTGCTGGGCTTCGGCTTCGCTGATTTTTCGTCGTACATGACTACAATAAATGGATCACTCATGAATGGCAATGATATGGTAGTTAATGAAGGGGGTAATGTCAAAAAACTAATAGAAAATTATTGTGATGCAATAACCCAAAATGATATTAGTTTTACTCAGAATACTTTCACCTATTCTGCTAAGCAGTCGGTGTTTGTCTATCTCTTGTGCTCTAATGTACATGGATATAAAAGTCCTTTAGTCGGTTTCGAGAAATGAGAGACCAAATATTTTAAATTGACGACATTCAGTGACTTGGGGCTTACTGACCGCAATCTGGTATTCAAGGATCTATGTAATCCTGATAGGGATATGAATACATGTGATCTTTCTAAGATCCTCCCCAAGCTCTACAATATGATCATCAACGATTACGTCAATCTCAAACAACCTAATCTCTATGGACTCACCACTGTTTCATCTGATGATAAAAAATTAAACGATGAAGCAAATGTATTTTCTACTGCCAATTTCAATCTTTTGATCTGTGATGATTGAGCTACGCCATCAGACTATCCTAAGAGCTGCAAACTCATGAAAAAATATCTGAAAGATGCCAATAAACTTCTCGCTGATGTAAAAATTTTCAACAAGGATAAGTTGTATGAATGAAAATCTGCTTCATATTGTGATACAACCAAGGATACCTATCAATTATTGCTTTGCGGCATCAATGGCGATGCAACGACTTCATTGGAGCATTTTTTGAACTTGATGTACAATGAACTTTTCTATTATCGTCTCTTCGTCAGCTATTACTCTCTGATGATCAGAGCTCATGCATCTACCATTCTGGGTATTTCTCCTACTGCTGTCAATGATGAACTCTATGATAGGATAACGACGTTGAATGATGAAGTTACCTGGTCTCAGCAAGCAGTTTCCATGACATTGAGAATGCTCCGTGATTTGTATGCAGCTTTTCCGCTCCATATCTGATTTCTTATGTATCAAGAACATCTGCAATGATTCGGCGAGCATTTGGCTCACATAATGACACCGATGTATACTTTATATGATAAGCTGAGAAATGTACAGAAACCGTAGATACATTTTTCTGTGTGCTGTGTTTGTGATTGTAGGTGTCTGTCCTAAGGTTTTTGCTGTTGATGTTTCCAAAACATTGGAACAAGCAGCCAAAGAACCCAACACATTTTCTTCGGTTTTTGATGGAAAAGCACAAGTAAGCAACTTATATCAAAAAGCTTTGCATATAGCAAAACAGAATGAGATAGCGGCGACTCAGCAATCCTTATCAGCTATTGCGGCGTATTATGGGCGCCTGCTTTGCAATGTGACGACCAAGGATGTATTGCATGTCTTGTACAATAGCAATAAAGGGTTCAGGACATTTTTTAAACATACGGTCATCGATGCATTGGGTGATGGGACCTCCACACCATCATTTGATGAAATATCTGCCAGCTACAAACGTTTCTTAAGCTGCGGCAAAACCGTTTACTTAACGATTGATGATTATACCATATTAGAAAAAGATATCACTAAATTGTACTATCAATATCTTACCAATGGTTTTATGCTCTCTACAATGGACCAAAGTACGTTTGGAGAAGATCTCTTCTGGAATGGAACGCTGGATGACAGTGATTTCGATCTACTCGTCGATATCAATGCACTCGGGACGACATTTTTCTCAGTATTCAATCCTGTACCCGAAATACTTTTTTATAGGTTACCTCAATCGGTCTGATGAATCTGAGGAGGAGATTCGGGGATTGGCGGGGGATTTGGAGATTGATCGGCATGAGGAGGAGATTCGGGGATTGTATGAAGATTTGGGGATTTATCGGCATGAGGGAGATCGGTCATTTCAAATAATGCTTCAGTTATGGATGCTGCTTTGGCACTTACGGTTTCGCCTACTATCACGGAAAATACTCCTAAGCTGGCGGATCCTGATGTACAACAATTCATGACGACAACCAACCCGACCTCTTTTGTCTCTCAGGATTTCAATTTCGTCGTCTGAGATCAATGCAATACCGGTGCAGTCATTCCTTCTGATTCTTTATGACAAGCCGAAACTCCTACAATGACTGATGAAGAATATATTTCTGGTATCGTGGCATTTATCGATACTGCCAATATAGATACTATTATCAATGATCAGCTTTATTCTGGTTTCGTGGCAAATTATACTGCAGCAAGTCATACTGCTACTACTCCTGATGCTCTAGCAAATACCATCTCAAATACCTATGTTGAGCAAGCTTTCGGTGTCGGTTCCTCTACGTGTGAATCTGCTTGTCTGAATTTATCATTGGGTGATCAGATGAAATGTCAGCTGTGATGCGCTAAATCTTGCATCCAAAAATGCGATGGATTATCTCTCTATGATAAAGCACTATGCATCAGTGATTGTGCGTGTTTCTTGGTTTCCGGACCAAATGGTCCTGGGTGGGCAGGAATGGAATCTATGTTCAATATCAAATTCTGCAAGGCGCCGATAGAGCAAAAATCTTTCCAGAGAGGTGGCGTAGTGACAAGCATCCAAGGAATCCTGGATGAACTGGAATCTGTTCTTACTTCGCTTAAGAATAGCGGTGAGACAACAAAAAAACAGAAGCCGAAAGAATTCCTGGATCCAAACATAAAATTAAAATTGAGTGAGATTCTTGATTTCAAGATACTCGTTACATTCAAGTCGCTTTTCCCTCAAGATTCTGATACTCAACAGAAAAGGCAACAGACTGCAGAAAATACAAAATTGACTAACACACTTCTGGATATATGATCAGATTCCTCATCAGAAGATTATAATAAATATGTAGTCGTCGCAGATATTGCGAGAAATAAAGCTGAGATGGCTAATTATGCCTCTCTGGCTGATCTTGAAACACTCGTACATGTGTATGAAACTGCACAGACTTCTACGAAGCAATCTATTGCTAATGTAGAGAATATATATCAAAACCAGAAAATGACCTTTTTGTCACAGGATATTACAGCATTTCTCAATTCTCACATTTTATTCTGGAATCAGCTTAACGATATGCTTAATGGCATTAAAGTTGGTTCTACTGAGTTGAAAGCTAAAATAGAGCAAAGTGAATAAAATGAGTAGTGAGTTCAGGATTTATAGTATGGTTCAGTGGGGTATGAGTGATTTATTATTTTCGAAGAAAATTAAATATGCTTAAAAAAGTTTCATAAAGATAATAGCTTGAGATAACCAATCCGAATGGTTCTTTTTCCGTAAAAACCGCTATCATAACCTTATTTGGGCCATATATATTTATGATGATGTTTTCCATGAATGTTAATCATTTCGTGATTTTCCATTCTCTTTTGAATTTCTTTCCTTGCACTTTCTTTAAATTTTTCCTATTGATTGTATTGTCGGCTAACAGCGTTTTTGAAGAAATGTTTTTTTTGATTTTTTCGGGAAAAAACTTGTTTTCTAAATAACTTGAAATGAATTTAGGAAATTTGGAAGTTCAAAGAAGAGCGCAAACAGCAACTTGTGACAGCAAAATATCATCATATATGGTTTTTATTCAGTCCAATCCTTCAAAAAATTGTACTTTAGGGGCGATGCCGAATTTCTCAGTAAATGCAGAGAATGCTGGTAATAGGCTTTTGAAGTTGGTACATTGCGTCTCAAGTTTCTGCACAATGAATTCAGGTGAAACGGCGCTATATGAAGCTATCTTATTTTTGTCTATTTCGTTGATGATTCACTTCTTTTGCAGTTCCTTGATGACACTATAGGTGGTTGATCTCTTTTCTTTGGTATATCTTGAAATGGTGCTTGCGTTTGCCGTTTTTAGCTCTAAACAGGCAAGATATGTTTTGGCCTCTTTCTCAGAAAAATTGTTTGCTATCAGAAGATCTATCAATTCCATATATAATGCATTAAAAAATAAACACTATTATTATACTAAAATGCCGACGAACTTCAACAGCAAGAAAAGATAATTGTACATTTACATATCTCATGCTAAATATATATTCTGACTACAAATATAAAACGTAATAAAAACAAAAATAATAGGAGGCTGTTATGATAAAAACGAAAATTTCGTGGAAAGATTTCAGAAAAAAATCCCCACCACCGCATTATCTTTGTCCAGATTCTGACATAATCGTAGAATATGATGGAGAAACAATCAAAATGGCTGGACAATGCTTATTCCCCAGTAGTGATCAAACGTTGAAATCTCGAAATCATGTCAATCATTTTCATGTCATCATGCTGATTGATGTGGTATGTGCATTGAATGTCCTCTGGAATGCCGCACGGATTGCTAAAGAAAAGTTTGGTTGGAAAGAAATGCTTTCGATAACTACGAAAAGCAAGATCACCCAAAAGCTGGTACTTGATAAGAAATATTCATTTCATGTGCAGGCAAAAAGAGCAAAACTGGGTATTTGGAAAATAACGTTACATATTGCCGATAAGGAAAACGTTGTTGCCGATGTAAAGTCCACTGCACAAGTGGAATAACACATTACCTTCTTAGAATTCTAGGAAGGTTTTTTTATTAGGAAATTTTCATGATAGGTTCCGTTAAGATTGCCACCCACGCAGTCTCCGCATTTCTGGAGTAAATCTGCGGAGTAGGCTACCTCGCTGTCGTTCTCTTCGCAAAGACACTATTCTCGCAAAGACTTCGATTGAGATTGCTTCGTCGTTTTTATGAAATGAAGGCACTGGTCAATAACTTCATGATGGCATAAGAAAATGCGATAATCAATATACCTAGGATGGCATTGAGGATCGCTTTATTTCCTTTGCTTGCATCACCACCTCAGAATATGGTCATAGCATAGAGATATCCTGCATAGATAACCATTACTGCACCGATAACTAATCCGATCTGAGAGAGGAATTTGACGAGATAGACAACATAATTGAGCAGTGTATTTCGTGTCATAATGCCTGATGCCATCTGATCTCCAAGTTTTTTGTCATTTTCCATGGTAGTTGCTTCTTTATTGTAAGTATCTCGGACTTGTCCGCCTTTTGTTCCTACGTTTTCGACTGAGGTTTCAACTTTTCCAGGATTAGTAGCTTGCGGAATAATCTCAAAATCATTATTTGTCTGTGCAAAGACAGGAAGAACGTTGAATGCGAGGAGGAAGGTGATGAAGAGTCAGAGGATGATTTTTTTCATTGGAAGAAGATGAAAGAATAAATGTTGAATGTTGAATGCTTAATATTTAATGGTGGAGCTTTTTCGGAAGAGAAATCCCCCGCCGTTCCGGCCCTCCCCCTTTCGAAAAGGGGGTACTCAATTGTTTCTATTTACTGCAGGACTTCGAGGCGGCGGCTCATTGGACCATTGAGAAGAAAAGATCTTTGATTTTGTTTATGGTATTTATCAGTACTGCCATTTTGTCTTGAATGAAATAGTTCTGAAGGAACGCTTGTGTGGTAGTGTGAAGCAGTTCATTAGACTTTTTGCTTATGATCACTTTGGTATACAGATATTCATCGCTGATTCTTTTTTCTGCCAATGATTGGCATTTGGCATAGAAACTCTCTTCATTGTCTCCTATGACAATATTTTTTTCCGGCAGTTGGTTGTATATTTCTTTCATGATCTGACAGAGATTGAAATATTTGTCTTTGAGGGAAACTTGTGTCACATCATTGTAATTCTGGATGAATCCTGTTTTATCTCCGGGGAGTGTTTTTCTTGTTACCCAATATTTCTTGTACATATCCAAGATTACTTGTGGTGTGGTTCCATCTTTCTCTTCTGCAGCTTTGGTGATGAAATCTCTCCAAGCCTTACCTATTTCATCAGGATTTATTCCATACGATAGGTCTGATCTACCATCCAATATCCTGAATCCTACATCGATAAGATGATCATAGAGATATGCGCTTTCTGGGAAATTGATACCGTTATTGAAACTCTTGCAGCGTTCATTCCCTATCATGTTCTTTTCATGCTGACAGCAATATTTTTTGAGATTTTCAAATGATTTGGCTAATGCTCCTGAGGTAACGATTGCATCATATTTCAAGGTCGGAGAAGAAATAGTATCAAGGAATTTTATGTAATTTTCTGAGTTTGTGATATCTGAAGTCGTATTGACGAGCCAGCAGTCGTTGTTGGCAGCGAAACTGAATCAGATTCACCGACAGGTGAGGATGACTATGGCTGTGCTGATTGTTTTTGAGATCGGACGCATTGAGATGAATTAAGAATTAAGAGTTAAGAATTAAGAATGGCGGTGTTTTTTTTGGTAAGGGAAATCCTCCGTCCGCCTAGGCGGACACCCCCTTTCGAAAAGGGGGCACATCATTTCGAAAAGGGGGCACATCATTGTGTTTATTGAATCAGTGGTTGGATGAGTATTGAGATGCTGGCTATCGGATGATTGCTTTCGTCTGTGACGGTATAGATCACTGTCTTGTTTTTTGCATCGAATGAATAGGTACCTCCGAGTAATGAGGTATAGATGCCTGGTGCATAGATAGTTCCTTTGGTATTGATATAGAGCACGCATTCGTTGTTTGTATTTTTGATGCATGTACCTCATTGGAATTCTTGAAATTGCGGCTCAGTCAATTCCACGCTTTCATAATTTGGCTTGCCTTGCAGAAGCTTGATAGTTCCCAGTTTTTGTGCAGGATAGGTGATCTGGAAAAGTTCCTTATTGGTCGTACTATCCACAACTTTGATAGTCGGTATATGGAAGAGAAAATCAAGTTTTAGTGAGATCTTATTTTTCCATGCATCATTGATCATAATCTCACCATTGTCTGGATCAATGGATCCGATTTCATCTCCTGCAGGAGAATAGAGTCCCAGCGTATTGCCAAACGTAAAGACACCTCACGTGATGATAGTCTGTCCCGGATGTAAAGAATATCCTCAGTAGGTATTTGAGTTTGTACCTGTAATATCTTTAACCATACTATTCCTGACTCTCTGGAATGTAACCAATCCTTCATCCAGATCATGTTCTAAATTTGCGATGATTTGAGCAGTGTTTTTATCCAATTGATTGACTGAAGTCACTTCAATCTTGGGGATATCTATGGCGAGATTCACTTCTTGCCTGTCTATATTTCCATTAGCATCCATTGCACTGAAAATATATGTCAATCCTGTCGCTCAGGTGAAGAAGAGCGGCGTAATGCTCATAGCTCATGTGCTATTGGTTCCTGTCTTGACTGCAATAAGCTGACCATCTTTTTCTATGTTCATTGTCGTGACAGCTATATTATCTGTTCGAAGGACATTCAATGCGTACGTGGTATTGATATATCCTTGATGGGTATTTCCGGTGCTGATATCTTCGTTAGTTTGGATCCTATGCAGGGTGATCTCTCCTGATGGCGGCTCAGCATCGGAAAGCGTCTGATTGCCTGCGACAATCTGGTTGGATCGAGGGGATGACGTGGTGTAGATGTTCGTCTTTTGATCCAATGTGGCGATTTGTGCATAGGACCATTTCCTTGGCAATTCATTAATGATAATGTTGATATCTTCCTGGTTTGGATCGAAATATTTCACTGCCAATACTGTTCCGGTCATCAATGATGTGATTTTTTTGTTGACGTTCTCCACTCTCAGGATGCCCGTAGAATATGCTGTATCGTTCGGCAAGACAAGGATGTATGTCGTATCTGTAGTCAGATTACCGAAGAAACTAAAGGTCTGCACCTTATCAAAGAAATTATCTATTTTATGCGTGAATTTGATGACGTACCCATTGATGTCATCTCCGATTGAGATGCTATTTTTCCATCATAATTGCAAGGTATCGAAACTCTGTCCTTGTGTCTTGAGATTCTTCACCTCTTGATGCTGGTCACAGACTTTCAAGGTGATATCCTTGATATCCAGATATCCTTTGGTGCTTGCGCTGATGAGATCATCAATGCTATCGATCCATCGCTTGCCACCATTGCTTGGATAAAGATAATATTTTGTAAAAAACCTTGTTAGGTGATTTCCTGCTTTGGAAGTATGTTCACTATTCTGATTGCCATATTTGAGGTAAATATTGTTTGCGTCCCACATCAAGATATCATCTTGTTTATCATTATTCATATCTTCTTGTGTATGATTTTTCGCTACCTGATTCGCTATGGCAGTATTGTTAACCACATTAATCATGGTTTTGCCAGTTCCACTTCAGGTCTGGATAAAGATTCCCTGGACGTAAGCAGAGATGTCCTGTTGGTAGCCATTCTGTGGTACCGCATTGCCTTCACAATTGGGACAATCGGCTAAGCGGGCTTGAGGAGATTGGCTCAAAGCTTGAAGCTTAAAGCTTGAAGAACTTGAACGTTGAGAGGTAGATGCTATTTGCTGGTTGAGGTTGGCAAGTAATTTTTGTGATTTGGTATATGTGTCGGTAGTCATATTCAATGCTTCGGGAGTGCTGGCATTCAAAGCTTCGCTATATCCTTGCACCAATGATTTATTGAGTGCCAGATAGGTGGTGTCTGGATTTTCTTGGCTATTGATCAGCTGTTGAGTAGAGGTGTTTCCTTTGATGAGCGGAGAAGAGATCGTTGTAGTGAGGTCATCTTGTTTGACGAGTTGAATCTTGTTCTTCTCCAGAGTATTTATAAAGGTATCATATTCCTTGATCTGTTTTTGTATCTCATCCACTTCTTTTTTCTTTTCTGCTATGATGCCATCTGCTTGAGCCTTAGCTGACTTCAGTTCTTTAGTTGCTGGCGCGATTGTACTATCTGCATTGATTGTCCAAAAGATATCATCTATCTTACTCAGTAATTTTTTGTCTTGAGCTGCAGCTTTCTGGAATGTCAGTAATCCTTCATTAAGTTCATGATATGCTGTCGTGTAGTTCATATCGCCTGATGATGGCAGGTAGCCATTGATATTTATGTTCGGGATATTCTCTAGGTTTTGGACGGCAGGATTATTATTTGCACCTGAGGTGGCGATCTCTATTCATTGCTGTATCGGTGCTTCAATATTCTTGGAGACTACTTGATTGGCTGCTTGCGCAAGATTATCCATGACAGCATACACGCCTTCAAAATTGTATTTCAATCTCGCATAAGCATCTATCTTATATTCAAATCCTTCCAATGGCGGATCTTTGAATGTAGTCGTGAGATCGAAGTAATCGAAAATCGGAACATTCCATGTCCTCTGGGTGATCTGCTCTATTTTTGCTTTGACGCCTTTCTCTCAGACAAGACCTATACCTCATTTGACGATGCAAAATACTTTACCGATAAAATCTGCGACTTTGAGTGTGCCGTTTATTTCAGGCAGTATTTTGGGAATCTGCGGTGCTGGTGGCAAGACCGGTAGTTGCAATTTCACATCAGGAATGAATGATGGCAGTTCCGGCAATTGCGGAGGACTTGGAATGACGGGAACTGTCGGCATCAGCATATCTTTGAAGAGATTTAGATTGAGGTTATAGAGTATATCTCGATTGATTTCTACTGTTGGCGGTTCTGGTAAATTCGGTAATTGCGGTAATGGGATCTTGACCGGCACAAAATTGAATTTCGGCAATAAGATATCCACACCCAATTCCAGATGAGAAAGATCCAGGTGGATATCAGGTATCTTGAATGGCGGAATCTTGAAGATCGGCAATTGAGGACAGAGGAATGATAAGGAACAGGAGAATGATCCATAATTATCGTTGGAACATTTACTGCATTTCTCTGATCGATTAACGGAGAAATCTATAATGGCTTGCCGTGTTTTGATTGCTCAGATAATGAGCGTGATGGCATCGACGTATTTAGAAAATCTATTGGCATTGGTAGAGAGCCAGAAGCTGATACTTTTCACGAAATCTGTCGTGACTGATGACAATTCTGCGAAATATCTGTCTGAGACATGCACCCATTCATACAGTTGGGATGGGAATTGTTTGTACTGATCCAAGACCTTGATATTTTCTTTGACGGATCTGATGAGCTGTGCTGAATTTTCTTTGAACGTGATGAATTTCTGAAAATTATCCTGATTGTTTATCTGTATGCAGGTTTCTGCTTCTTGAATATCTTTTCTGAGTTGAGTCAATTTTGCTGCATCAGCATCACTTAGCTTTTTAAGTTTTTCTACTCCTGCTAATTTCAGCTCTTCTGTTTTCAGTTCTTGATATTTTTGAATTTTTTGTACCGTTCCGCTTCCTCCACAGAATCTTGTGAGCTCATCTAAAAATGATTGCCGATCTTCCAAAATCTTTTCGTTCTGGATGATCCAGGAATTGAGATAACTATAATACTTATTTATATCTTCACTGGTAAGCGCAGGCACTTTGACATTGATATCTTTGGTGTTGATATTGATTAATGGAACGTCTTTGAACATCTTTGCGATTGTTTGGAAAGGGTTCTGTCCATAGAGTTCGCTTTGATTCCTTACTCGTTGCTGAGAAAGCACTCCTTCTTGTGACCAGACAGATCCTGTAGTCGTCCCGATATATCCTGCAGCTTTATCTTCTGCGTTGAGTTGTTTGTATGATTCGGAGAGTCATGCTATCTTATCCATGCCCTGTGTGAGTTGAGAGAGATCAGGCAGATCTACTTGGATCGTCATGTGCGTGAGATTATTGACTACATATTGTATTTGTCTAGTAAATCGATCTTTGATGATGCATTTGATGAGTCACTTGGTTTGTGCGCCTAACACTTTGAGATTAATTATTGGTCCAGCCTGTAATTGATATCATGGTTCCTGAGTTATCTGGCCAGCTACCGTACTTGCGGGAGGATTCGTTTCTATGATAGGATCTTGATCGATCTGGATAAGTCCTCAAAAATTACCTTGAGGCACCATTGGATTATTTACGCTTCATTGTACTTCTACTGCCTGGAATGGTGATGATGTTCATTTAGCATTAGTGGAAATAGTATTGCTGCTTTGTGCGAAGGTGATGGTATTTCCTATTGTCGGCGGAGAGGTACACGCACCGATTTCTGCACCCTTGAAGATATCTGTATCCATTTCATCACCGCCTTTACTGTCAGATGTATCGTTCGCACTACTATCGCTGCTGCATGAAGAAAACATGTTTGGAATAGCAAATACAATACAGTTCCCTCCGAGATCTCTGAATGGTTTAGGTATTTTAGTCCCTACACTATAAGGACCTAAACAGAGGGCAAATCCAAGTCCGAGGGTAAGTGTCGGTGCAATGTATAATCTGAATTGTGATGTCGTTCATCAGAAAATTCCTCATGCTTGAGCAGGAATTGGCGGTCGAACAAATGGGATGGTTGCGGTGGGGAATGATAAGATGGGTAACCCTTTTCCTAGTGTCTTATTGAGCAGAGTGAAGAGCGGTGCAAGAGGATTGGGCGCTTTGGGCACGCATCAGAAGAGATGATAATCTCCCGGAGCAAGGAATGCTTGATTGAATGGTATCGGAGATCATTGGCACGATCATCATTTACTCAAACTAAATCATTGGCAGAGCCCCTTGAGTCCCTCATCGATTTTTTTGCTGACACCAGCAGTCATACTATCTATGAAGTTCATATTAAGGTTGATATTCGCACCACCGTTGGTGAACATATTTCTGATAGATCGGTTTTCCAAGATGGAAGATAATCCTGGTGTCGACGATACATCAGTCGTATCACTTATCTGTTGGAAGCTATCTGTCATCTGTCATTGCTGAGTATTTATCATGCCGCTGACATAGTCGGTAATGGTATCTTGGATATTATCAGTGACGTCTATGTATTTTTTGTAATTCTGGTTTGATTGATGGTTGTTCCAGAGGACTAATCTCGTCTTAAGACAAGGATCGCTTGTGGAGATTGCGATATCTGGATAGGTATCCAAAGGTTTTCCTTGATCATAAAGATCTTCATCCTGGACGCTAATTTTCGCTAATGGAGATTGTTCATACGTGACTGGGTATGAGAATTGTATGGATTCTCCTGAGTCCAGGGAAATATTATCTATCATAAATTGATAGTCGGATCCTGCTTCCATAGCAATCTGAATAGCGCTTGCATTCATTCCGGTGATAGTGAGTCAGCTTATAGTATTATTCGTGTCTTTTTGGATTTTTCGAGGTCCTTTGAGCGAGTCAAGATAGGTGAATCTGTTCCCATATTTCAAGGAGAGGATCGTGGTGGTGATCTGTACCTGGTCATTATTTTTTAACGTTCATCCGTTGAGGTCAGTATATTGTTTGTAGATACTTACCTTATCTTCTGATGAAAGTTTAGCGATAGGCAAAAACATCACTTGATCTGCGGTCATCGAATTTTCATATACAGGCACTTTGCTTGTCGGATTGGTAACATAAGCGAGATCTTTGGCAGCTGTTGCGGTGTAACTATCATTATTCATTACGAACGATTGTGCATCATTGAGTGCAGAAGTTTTGTCATATCCAGCTGGTGCTGAAGAACCTGCAGTGTCGAGATCTTCAGTATTTGCAGTACCGGTATCGGGGATCTGCATATTTTTTCGATGGACGAGTGATTCATCGGTGACTAACCGGTCACTCCTTATCTTGAGACCGAGACGTTTGAGCGTCTGATAATTTCCTTGCTGTCTGGTATATCGCGAATCATCGCAAAGTCCTGTTTTCGTGGAAAGATAATTGCCGTTGCCATGATTGTCTTTGCCTCCATAAAATATTTTGATATCTCCTAAGGTATCAGAAGTGACGATATCTACATTACCATCCTTATCCATATCTTGGATGAAGAATTGAGGAACTTGGGAAAGATCATTAGGTATTGAAGTGATTTCTCCTGCTTCTGCATTAGTATTGAGACAGACAGGCATACCATCGACATCAATTACGCCTTGCTTATTCCTATATACAAGAATTTGATTATTCGTTGTCTGGATGATGATATCTGAGTAGTCGTCATCATTTACATCTCCGACCTGGATATCTTTGATGCCTTCCGCGAGGATCATCAGATCCTGTAAATTTTTGTACGCATTGGTTCCTCCATAATTTTTGAGTAATTGGATATTGCCATCCGTGTAGGCGATCAGGAGATCTTTCAATCCATCATTATCGAAATCGATAGGAATCGTTTTGAGGATCGTCTTCCTGGGATTGGAGAAAATATTTTGGCCAATACTGCCATCAAGATTCGTTTTGCTGAGCTTAATACTCTCTGAAACTCTCTTGAGTAATGGATCTCAGAAATTGATCAGAAATACTGAGCCATATGGCAGTGTGGAGTTTCCTACACTTTGACCGTCGGCGAAGTACGAAATATTTTTGAATTTACTGGTAAATCCGATACCGAGCAGCGGATCTGCACTATCTTCGAGGGATTGGTATCCGCCTTTGGTATAGACGCTTTGCGTATCATAGATGCCGATACCCATAGGCCCATTCGTTGATCCTTCGGTGAATGTCTTCTCTTTCGCATATTTCACGATATCTTGAAGTGTGACATTCGCATCCGTGATCAGATGTGTATTTTTGTAAAGCGCTATATTTCCGATACTAGTATCATTGAAGATGATATCATAGATGGTAAGACCATTGATCTTGTGTGAAGTCGCTATGATCTGGACTCCTGGATCCATCGTCCCGTTTTGGAAATTGATAACTTCCGAGCCGTTGATCAATAGTTTTTTATTGCTTATCTTATTTTCTGTGATGATGCTATCGGTAGGTGCAGGAAGGTATAAGATCGTCGTAGCATTTTTTTCTCGTTCTTGGATTTTTCATGTGCTTGTTACTATCTGAATCGCAAATTCAGAACTATTCCCAAGTGCGACGCTTCCTATATTTATGATATCATTTCTTATTTGTCCGTTTTCGATCTTCAGCTCGCTCGCATTATCAGAGAGATTATTTACTTCCCCATTGGGATCTATGGTTACTTGGATCTGTTTGATTTTTGTGGGATCTATCAGTTGCGTGGTGGTGGCTAATAGTTTTTCTGATTTTTCTGTCAACTGGTTTACCAACTTATCATTATCAGAAAAATATCCTCGCTGATTTCATCGATCAGTTCAAAAAAGATTCAAGTACATCACATTAAGATTTTCTGTCGGCAGAACATTTTTTTGGACAAAGAATTCCTGGTAGCCTGGCACTTGATCGGTAAGCGCGATACCATCAATATATCCAAAGAGATATCCCTTACCCCCGATAGCAGAAGCTTGAAGCGTACTATTTGTCACTGTTCCTGTCCAGAAGATATTGAGCGTATCCTGATTATTTATTTTTCCTGGACCGATGACGCCAAGTTTGATAGTAGCTGATTGATCTGTAATATTATTCCGTCTATCCACGACTTGCAGACTTACTTGTGTCATATTGTTTCCGCTTTCTGCTGTCAGCGTGTTTTTGTCCAATGCAAGCACGACTTTCTGTGCAGCAGCTGGATGGATATTAAATGTTAGTGTGATCGGCTGCAATCATGGAACGTTGATGATCAGTTCTTCTTTCCCTGCTTTGGTAGTAGGATACAGCGTGATATTCAAGACACCATCTTTGATGAGGAAATCATTCTGCGCTTGGAAAATATATTGCGTCTTATTTGTTCCACTGATATCGAGCGTTGTTTGCTGTACCGTTCCTGGTATCAGGATCCCGTTTCTGGTCGTGATATTAAGTATGGAATCCAATTTATTTCCATGACTGTCCTGTAAGATCAATGAGAGAGAAGGAAGATTATTAAATTGAACTTGTGTGATACCATCAGCATCAGCTTTGAGAAATGCTGTATCACTATTTGGCAGGATATAACCCATCGTTTTGGAGACGGGCGTATTGGTGGAGTAAACTATCTGATTGAGATAATTTATATTCAAAATGCCTTTGGCTACGATCACACTTTGTGTGCCGGAGATCTGTATACCATCCTGATTTGTTCCCGTGACCGTCATGGCGACTGACATGTTCTCCGAAATATTTTCCGGTGCCTGATAAATGAAGTTCGCCTGTGAAAAATTGTTGAACGTCATCGAAGATTGGCCATTGATTGTTCCTGTCTGTGGTGTGATGGTATATTGTTCGATCGCTTGAGAAAGTGCGTTATCACTCGCGTCCTGTGCTGTGATTGTGATCGGCATCTGCGCTCATGCCATAAGGATGCTCGTTGCTTTGTTGATCTGGATTTTTGCTACCGGTCCAGGCAGGATTTCAAACGTCTGCGATTTCTGTATGCAGGTAGAACTATTTCCCAGACATATTTTTGTCGTGATCACTGATTGGCCAGCTTTGGTATTTCTCGGTATCAATTGCAATGTCTTGGTTTCCGTGAGATTGAATATGTATGTCTTTTGACAGAGATTCTGGACGAACGTTGTTGTGCCATCCCCGATGCCTGGACAGACATCACCTGTCGCGCTTATTTTCACTTGGTTGCTTCCTATATCTCTTGTCGTGCTGATAGTGATCTCTTTTCCTCCTGTGCTGGTCACAAACCAGCTAGTCATAGGTGCTTTCACTTCTACGAAATCCATAACCTCTCTGAGTTTGGTCTTGGCAGTCTGTGATGTGGTAGAAAAGATATTTGTGTTTTGAGCTTCATCTGCTGCTGCGGCTGATGCACCGAAATCCTTCCATTCATTTCCTCGACTGACGAACGAATCTTTTATTTCTTTGAGCGATCATGCAAATGTTGGTCCAAGTGCGTTATCGAATCCTACTGTGATTTTGAAAGGCTCTTTGAGCGTCTTTTGCAATCGGCATTTCATCGCATCAAGCCATGGAGATTTCATGGTGTGGAGATCGAAGATCAAGGAGCTTCACCCTCAACATTGAGTATCTATCTCGTTTTCAAATGTGCTTGAAGCTCATCCTTGCTGAGTGATAGTATTGGCTGAGTTCTGGATTGTGTTTTCCGTCTCTTTCTTCGCATTCTGTATCGTCTGGATCTGCTGGATGAATGCTGGCGTGTCTGTGGTCTCTACGAGATCCGCTCCATCAGAATTGATATATCCTACTTCATATCCTGATTGATTATAAGTAGGAGAGAGAAATGCTCCTGCATCGTTGTCGGATTGGAGATATGTATTAGTCGTTTCTGCGATTCTCTGATTGACATTAAAATTCATTTGCACTTGTGCGATATCATCGGTGACCAGTGTTTTCTTTATTTTTTCTGGTCGGGCGCTATTGGCTTGGTGGAGAATTTTCGCAATGAGCATAAGTTTATCATCCGCTGTCCCAGGAGTGGCGTCTCCATAGATATATTCTTTTCCATATATGGTTACGAGATTGTCCAATGAATTCACTAATTGATTGATGAAGAAATTTTGATCCAAAAGATTATAGGTGCGATTTGGTGTCGCTTGTGGATCTATTGTCGCTAGAAGATTGAATGCGTTCGCGTTAGCTTGATAATATTGCGTTTTTTTCCCGGATTGCGTACCCAGCTGAGTATTGTATTCCGTCACTTTGTTTTGGAGATAGGTCTTGAGTGCAGTCAGTATTTCGGTGGGTGTTTTGAGGATCTGTTTATTTCCGATATCCTTATATACAGCTACTTCATAGAGATCAGGATATTTAAAAGTGACGACATCGCCGCCGATACCTTGGAAAGTAATATTTCTGATATTATCGATCGGTCTGTCTGCGGTAGTTATGTTCATGCCTTTACTGATCTCTACCTTGTTTGTATCGTCGGTGGTGAGGAAGGTATTCAATGTTCCTTGGAGGGCAGTAATGTCAGAAGAGATTGCTGGGGGGGTGAAGAGCGTTGTGATCTCATCGAATGGTTTCCTTAGTATAGGATTATTGTTTTGATCCAATGCACCATTGTATTGTGCGATCTTATCCAGTTTATCATTGAGATTGCCGGCATAAGCAGTCAATGCTGCATGGATGGTATCCAGCGCATCGCAGAGCGCTTTATAATGATTTGCATCACATCCGCAGGGATAGGGAGATGTGTTGGTACAATTGGTCGGCAGCTGTGAAATCCCCGTCTTTTGTGCAGCTATGAGTGCTGCAGGATCATTGATGTGGGGGATTGTCGGGTAAAGTGTTTTGGCTATATTGAATGTGTTTTTGAGTGTGGTTACATTGGCTGTGATATAATTGAAGTTGCTGATGATATTGCTTTTCCAGCTCGTAAGGATTTCGACTTGCTGATTTTTGAGCTGCTCGGATGTTATGATATTCTGGAACTGTGATTGGACGTCTTCCAGTGAAAGCGTATCTAGGTAAGTGAGTAGATTTTCCAGTCAGGTATTGGTATTTGAAATCCTATTCAAGAGTTCAGCATTTCATGCGCTGGTGAGATTAGTCTGCAGCCAGGTGTTGGCAAGAGCGGTGACCTGTGCTGATGAATAGGTATTTAGTGTTGCAGGAGTGAAGGTAGTGACTGTGGCGATTCCATTGTTGTAGGTCGTGATCTTATTTTTGATTGTTTGTAGATTTGCGATAACACCAGTCCGGTCAGTACTTGATGTTCAGCTGAATACTGTCGCTTGATACAGGATGTCCGTCTTAATCTGAGAAAGTTCGGTGATGGTATCGGTGTAGAAATTTTGGAGCGGTGAAGGATTTTTGAATTTATAGAATTGCGTATCAGAAATCTGATCGGGTGTCGGTGAGATATTCTTTACTCTGGAATCGAGTGTCTTGAATGTATAGATCTGTCCTTGGGTGAAGCAACCAAAAGGAGTGTAGGTATATAAGATTGCTTGATTGGCATTTGTCGTGTGAGATGGCATACTATTGTAGGTGCTGAAGTAGTCGATATAACCGCCAGGGATTGTCTGTGTCCATGTAGGATGCTCTAGATTCCCTCCAGGTAATTGGTTAGTGAATTTTAGATCATTACCATTCCTCCACGGATATTTTATCAATGTACTTAGTGAGTTATCCGTCTGTAGACTACCGGCTGAAAATTTTTCTTGGATCATCGCTGGATAGGTTTGGATCGAAGTGTAATTGTTTGCATTCGCTTGTGCACTGGCAACTGCTTTGGAGCCAGCGATATCGAAGATTGGAAGTCTTGCGCTTTTGTAATCATAACTCTTGAGTTCCTGTGTAGCAGGATTGATATTGAGCGGAGAAGCGCCTCATCGCAGACGGGTGCTGAATTCATCCATCGTTTCGCATCATCCTTGCTGGGAAGTATCGGAGATATTGCATTTATTTGCTACAGCGCTATCATTAGCTGTCCGGATCCTTTTTTTGATGCAGACATTGAGCCGTTGCCGATTGAAAAGATAACGCGTACATTTAAGTCCCCGAATCGGTTCAGCAGGTATCTTCATCGTATCATACAGTTGGAGTTCTTTCTGGGCATTGAAGATGTTGTTTCCTCTATTGGCTTCGACTTGAGTAGATACTATCTTATAGGATCATCCGATAGATTTATCGATAGCAGATGTACTTACCCCAGTGAGTGAGGTAAGATTTTGGAACGTTCCTCTATATGTACTTGTTTCCACTATATTTTTCAGGGTAGATGCATCTTTGCCGAAATAATAGTTCTTGTAGAGATCGTAGGTATTCCGGACGCATCTTCATTTCTTCTCATCGCCTTTGGCATTGAGATAACTTATCGGTACTGGCACGCTCATATAATATTTTTCGTTTTCTATCTTTGCATTGATACCACTTTCCATTTCATTATTGAATTGGATCAATAGCGGTTGCAGGTTGCTGGATGTATCGCCGAGTAATCGGTTATCCTGTTGGACGACTTTCTCATAGTGGCTGCTGATATCATCGATCCGTTTTCCGCTTGCATCTTGTTTGTACCATCTGCCTGCTGCTTCTACATTATTTCTTATCTGCGTCAGTAATTTTGTGCTGATGAGTCCATTGTATGTTTTGGTCAGCTCATCTATCGTTTTGGAAAGCACTAATGTCGGTGTCTTGGTGTCAGCCATCTGATTCATACTGTTTTTAGCATCAATTTCTTTGCTTTTCATCATCTGTGCATAGGCTGTCAGTTCTGTACTATTGGATCCAGCCACATCAGCACTTAAATCATCACCTATAGATAAGATATTATTATTGTGCTCGCTTTTGAGCATATTGAGCAGGAGATTATTTACTCTATGGTATCATAGATCTTCAGAAAAAATATTCTTATTGATATAGTAGTTAGTATTTTCATTGACGTAATATTTCTTCAATCCGATAAAATCATCATACCATATTTTAGGTGCAACGAAATCTTCCGGATCAGTACTATACGCTTTTAATTTCAGGAAATACTCATGATACTGCGCAGTGGTATCGAAATTTAGGATCCCATGCCGTATTTCGGCTTGACCATTGGGATTATCATTGGGGACGAAAAAGTTCTTATTCTGATCATAGATAAACTCTTGGTCTTCAAAATCCACGTATGGATAGATGCTCGGATACATGAATCCATTTTCTTGGATAACTGGCAATGGGATATCTCCGATCAAGACGACTCCCGCTAATTTTGATGGTTCATCTTTAAGTCCATCAAAGTACATATTTTCCAATATCTTGGTGATATCAAATGCCTTGATAGTCTTGATATTCACTGGGAAAACCACCGCCTTGCTATTAGCTTCATTACCTTGGATATACGTAGAGGTATACCGTTCTACATCTGATTCGATGTTCGGATAGATATCCTTATCTACAAATACTGCTACGATTTTGGTCAGATTATTTGATCCTGCAGCAGATACATTCCGATTGACGAAAAAAGTGCTATTGAGGAAAAAAGAAATAGCGTAGATAGAGATGAAGCTTCGTATGCCGATTTTCTTACTAATTCATTCCATGCGGGTCGGTTTATTTTTCAATTTGATAAATTTATGTCATTTACTGACACTTCAGTGTATCAAAATGCAGGTGAAAAGAAAGAAAAAGAGTTCTTTTTGCTATTCGCTTATTGGGAAAATGTTATACAATAATCTGTCATTGCGAGTCTACACTAATTTCTGGTATCTGGAGAAAGAATCTAGAATCATCAATAATTAAAAAATTTATATTAATAAAAAAAGGGGGATTACACCCCCTTAATTGTATTGATCAAACAGTTACCCCCTTCTACGCATATCTTTCTGCCACATGTAGCTAGAAATAGGTACAAGTATATAAGGGAAAAGAATTGCAGGTACGATCACCAGATATCCCGGTAAACCATAAATGTTGTAATGGATATATGCAATGATGATGGTGATGATATATGGGGCCACTTTAATCAGGAACCATGCCTGATTAATAGAATTTGAATCCCTTATTTTTTTTCCGCCGAATTTCATTGCTAAACCAATCAATATTCCAGCTAGTGCACCGAATAGGAATCCCCAGTAGGGAAAATTTTTTCCACTATTTTCATAAAAGATTTTTATCAGCTCCTTATCATACCAAAAATAAATAGCTGGTGGCGTCAAGGATATCATAAACCATACTATTGATCCATTGGCTATATAATGCCAATAGATGGTGATAACGACAGCGACCTCATCATCATAGATTTTTATAGAAGCACCTATAGCTTGACCTACGATCATAGCAACTAGCCCTGCAGCTAGTGCTATTCCTATTACTTTGTATGCTGGCCATCCGATGGTTTTTAAATCCATGAATGTTTCGAGATTAAGATGCCAACGGTTTTTGAGCCAATAATAGATAGGTAATGATACTGCTAAAAATAGAATACCTCCGATTAGTCTGGCCAGTCCCATACATAGTAAGGGATTTGGTTTGATAGATTTTTGTTCCATAAAAACTCCTTTTGTTTTTAGTTATTTTTTATAATTACTTTATAAATATTTTCTCTTTTAAGTCAAGCTACAAAAAAATCCTTCGACTTTGCGAAAGATGATTTTTTTTAACTATCTACATTATCATTTCCATTTCATCAATATCAGTGCATCGCCGTCATCTTCTTCCTCTTGCTGTTCTTCTTCATCTTCATCATTGGTCGCACCTGCATCGTCGTCGTAGATCTTATAGCAGAGGAGTTTAGCATATTTTTCAGCAAAGGTCATTGAAGTGAATTAAGAATTATTTGGGCTTTACGACCTGCCTACCGGCAGGCAGGCTTTACGGACTCTTGCCCCGCTTCAGCGGCGGTTACGACCTTCGACTAATTCCTCTTTCCTTGCTCTGCTTAGCCTCTTAACTTTATATTCCATTTTCATCGCTGCGACTCTGTCCTTCATCCTTTTTTTCCATATCAACTTCACGGGGCGGCGAGATTTAGTGTATCTTGCTCAGCAGGTGGAATTGTTATGATCGTGGAGTCTTTTCTCTGTATCATTAGTGATGCCGGTATAGAGGGTTTTGTCTTTGCACCTAAGGATGTATACATATCGCATTTTGTTTTGGATGGCTAAATGTCACTTTACTCAAAAAGTCTTGCAATTTTATTCTTTTTGGATATACTTGATATTGAATTACCACGAAAAAGGCTCCGAAAAGTGTTAGTGCTTTAGGACGCCTTTTTCTTTTTGTAGTCAATTTTGCATCTTATATCTTTCAGACTCAGATTCATTCAGTAATTATCTTGGATCGGTCTATATAAGGATGAATAATGCTTATTGGGGAATAATATCTTCTTAAATAATCCTTTCTCTATCAAATAATTTACCAGCTTGATATAGTCTCCATCGCCTGACACTAAGACTATTTTATCAAATTTCTCTTTTTCAATAATCTTTTTCATGGCCTCAAACACGATGTCTACATCTACATTTCACTTTTTCTTTCATTTTAGTGCTGCAGAATGCTCTCTAAATGATACTATAAATCATGCTTTTTGGAGAGAACTGTAGAGTTCCTGTTCTTTTTCTGATATAAATCATAGGAAGTAATATGCTTCCTTGATATGGAACTTATCTTTCAAGAAAATCCTGAATCTCTGCAGATCGATTCCCCGACCCTCTGACTGGAGTCATAGATGCAGATTCTGTCCATCTATAAATGCTATATTATTTTCCATCTTTCCTATCTAGGATCTAAATCGTCTCTATTATACAAATCTCCCCTTTATTGTCAATCTTATCTTTGACGGCGTTCTGATATCCTACCTCCTGCTGTCTTTCTGCTCCCGGCAATCCTTCAAAAAAACACCATCATTGTTCATTATTCATTATTAATTATTCATTCCCTTCCCAGGTGACTGGGTGAATTCTTTGAAGAGCGATTTAGTGATGAACATGAGAGGAGGGAGGAAGGAGTTTAAAAGCTGAGAATGAATTATCTCTTCTTGATATAAGATGCTAGTTCTTGCAGCGTTTCACTCAGGAGTTTGGCCTTGATATCATTTTTATCTTTTTCATCCACCAATTCGCCCAATCCATTAAGGATATTTTTCTGGATATCCTTTTGATGTTGTTGGATGAAATCTATGATATATTGTATGCTTTCTTTGATAGTCACTTTCTTGCCTATCATTTTGGTGAATCTCTGGATGATGATGGGTTGATAGGGGGAGATGAATTTCTTGAAGAGATGACGGATATCGAACAAATCCCTATTGGCAATGATATCTCTCTGCTGGTATCTACTGATAAAGGCGCAAAGCTTGTGAGCAAACATCCGTTCTGCCTTCATGACTTGGACAGGCAGTCCTTGCAGCTGTCTGATCTCATATTGATTGTCATATATCTTTGGGCTGATCTCTATCTTGATCGTTTTGTCTCCACCGTATTGGGCGACATATCTGATAGAATAATCACTCGTTCCGCTTGTCTTGATCGTAAGATCAGGTAATGAATCCTGTAAATACAGCAGAATGTCTGATTTTAGTTTCTGTAATTGTTTCTGAGAAAGTTTCTCCGTAAGATCAAAATCACAATCCACTGAAAATCTAGGCAAACCGTAGAAAAAATACAGAGCGGTTCCGCCTTTAAATCCTAGGAGATGTCCGTATCTGCTAGAATACAACATACGGAGTATCTCAAACATCTGCGCTCTATTCTGGTACTGTCGCTGTGATGCCATAGGGTTTGAGGTTAGCGAATAAATCTTTTTTGAATCCTGGTCTATACATATCGTAAAGGTCAGCTATCTGGATCAGTCTAGGCCTGCGGATCATCTGCGGATTTAAGATATCCAAATCCAGTTTCCCCCAATGCCAAAAGGTATCGCATAAGGCTCTCTCCAATGTGGCGATAGTATATCCATCTTGGGTCTTGATGCCAAGAGGATTAGCCAGTAATTCATCAGGCATTTTCTGGTATTGGATCTTTACCGGCTCCAAGTCTGACTTCAATGCGATGGTAAGCGACTTCGTATATCTGCATGCGACAAAAACAGAGACATACCGTTGGAATATCACTGCCTCATCTCTCAGAACGGTCTCATATGAGATATAACTCGGGGTATAGATGCTATTTGCTATGACTCTATAGTCTTTCTCTTCAAGCTGATATAATTGATCTGCTACGACGTAGAGACCTCTTCTTATCTTGATGAGTTTATGTGTCTTGATCTGGTAGGAAAGCCTTTTTTTGAAGGTATTCCCCTCGCTTCCTCGCATGAGTTTGAGATCGTTTGCAGTAAGTGTCTTTTTGGAGTAAAACATATATATTCTGGAAGTGTATAAAATCATACACCTCTAGTGTAGTGAAATTTCGGGGAAATGCAAATGATATTGCTGGTATGGAAAATTCTTCAAAAAACCTCCGCCATTGTTAATTATTCATTATTCATTGTTTCCAGCTGAGCTGGACTTCGCATTCTCTTCCCATAGGAAGGTCAGGCTGGAAGGGAAGGATGTTTGTGGTGATATTTGAGACACAATAAAAATCCGAAGTTTTTCGAGGATTTTTATGATGTCGAAAACATACCGACGACTTTTGATACATAAAGTACGAGAGTCAGCGAAGTAATTTATGAGTTCAAAAGCAGTCGGTACTGGGTGAATTCTTTGAAGAGCGACTTGGTAATGAATATGAGAGGAGAGGGAAGGGTAAAGTTAGTTAGAGCTTACGTAAAAATTAGAAAATCTTTTCTCACATCCTTTCATTTCATCAGACCGTACATCATTTCATCGGTTCTAATTTATACGTGTATTCCATAAGATTTGTCGCCGACATATGTCAGAATTTTTCTATGATCAAATCGATGAATCTCTTATCGTCTTTTTCTAAAGTAAGGTATGTCTTGAATTCTATCGGCTTATAGACAAGATGCTTTCCTTTGGCGAAAAGCGACTCGGCATCGTATATCTCCCTATTGAAAGGTCATCGACTCCGTCTCCGATATTCCCGTCAGATCATTTTTTCCTTATTCTTCTGCCGTGATTCATAGTCTATGAGAAAAAGCATTTTCATGGCTTTCAGCGTATCTATATCTTTTATTTTGGATGTCATGTAATCTATCGCCTCTATCATTTTCCGGGTGATCTTCCTCTTCGTCAAAAGTTCGTAATCGATATCCAACGCTACGGCTATCTTTTGGAGGACTTCCAAGGATGGGTTATAATCACCGTTTTCCAATTCCGAGACTATGCTCTGGGTGAGTTTCGCTTTTTTGGCCAACTCTTGCTGAGACAATCACTTATATTTTCTCCGATGGAAAACATTCCCTCAGACGATAAGTTGAAGCATTTGTTGTCATCTGTCATCCTTGAGATACTTCGCCCATTTAGGCTGGTAATCGGTAATGATAGGCATCTGGCGTTGTGAAAAGATAAAGATGTTATTTTTTACTTTATTTCTGCATATCTGAACTTCTGGTGTTTCGTAGATTTAAAATCCTCATATATGGTCTTAGATTCCTGTATCCTTTGGACATACGTAGCATCTATCTGCGTAATATTTTTCTTATCATCGTATTCCTGTGGTTTGATGATATGATTTGTCAGCAGCACCAACTTGGATTTCTCTAGGGAGAAAAATATCCTTAGAAAAAACTTGGAGCAAGGTATTGAAATCCTGAATTCGTGGATCGGTCAGTCAACATGTTTGATATAATGTCAGTCAGGTATCGTATTTGATTGAAGGAAAAACTGTATGGCCTCGTCTATTTTCTTAGACATTTTCTCAGAAACCTTTTCATCGGCAAGACGTACGATATTCTTGGCGAGTATAGCATCGATGCTTTGATCGATGACGTCGTGATTGTTTACGAGTACTGAATAAACGCTTACCATGGTCATCTGAAGAGTAAATCACTTGGATTTTACCCAATTCCGATAAAATTGCAAGTGAATTTCTGTTTTTATATGTTATTGCATATGGAATTGATTTTCTTATCGTAATCGGCTCTCTATACATCCTTCAAGAAATCCTCCGCCATCTTTTATTTCCACTTTTCCATGTTTCAACATTTTTTTTAAAATCCTTCAAAAAAAGACCGCCATTGTTAATTATTCATTATTCATTGTTAATTCCCTTCCCTGCGATCTCTTCAAGGGGGCGATACCCCGGAGTTCTCCGTGGCAAAGGGGGGCGGGGCATGAGGGAGAGGTAAGGTAAAATTATTTTTCTTCACTCCACTCGTCAGCAAGTACTTTAGTCTGGAGTAGAATTAGTTCTGTCGCAATTTTGGCTTGATCAGGCGGATATCCATATTCATGCAAAATTCTTTTTACAATGACGCGAAGTCTGGCCTGAGCTGATTCTTTGATTTGTCGATCGATGGACGTATTTGCCTTAACCTTTTCTGTCAAGATTCTCGCAATATCTCTGAGTTTCGTATCTCCAAGAACATCTTGAGCGCTTTGATTGGAAGCTAGAGCGTCATAGAAAGCAAGTTCGTCATCAGTCAATCAGGTTGCTTTGTTTTTCTCATCCGTAGTGTTGATTTCTTTGGCGATAGAGATTAGTTCCTCTATAATTTGCGCTGTTGTGATTAAGTTGTTGTGGTATTTATTGATTACTTGTTGAAGCATTTCAGAAAGCTTTTTGCTTTGGACTACGTTTTTCTTTCCTCTCTTACTTATTTCATCTTTCAAGATTTTTTTCAAGACTTCTAGTGCGATATTTTTATGTTCCATATCTCTGACTTCAGCCAAAAACTCATCAGAAAGTACAGAAATTTCTGGTTTTTCTAATCCAGCAACGGCGAAAATATCCATCACGCCTTCGACTTGCACTGCGCTATCGATCATCTGTTTGATAGTAGTTTCAATCAGTTTATTTTTCTCGTCTGTCGTAGAGCTGGTAAATTTACTCAAACGTGCTTTGATAGCTTGAAAGAAGGCAACCTCTTCTTTGATGTCCATGGCAGGTAAGCTTGGTACGGAAAGAGCAAATGCTTGGGAAAGTAATGTCACCTGATCTGCGAATCTCTTGGCTCCATTTTCTAGTCATAGAATATAATCCTGAGCTGCGAGAATAATTCACATCTTGCCTCTGGTATCAGCAGT
>JBBABI010000005.1:0-582 GCA_041679065.1 Candidatus Absconditabacterales bacterium | reverse complement strand
GTTTGCAAAAATTCATTTTACAATTTCATATTTTTCTCTCATTTGTGCGATGGCATCTGCTTGATCGAAGGTCGGTTTTCCTTCTCCGCCGCTTTCTGTGTATGCCGCCAATGCTTCTTTGAGGTCAGAACCGATGCCGATATAATCTACGATCAGTCCTCCCGGCTTGTCTTTGTATACGCGATTTACACGAGCGATGGCTTGCATAAGTGTATGTCCGCGCATGAGTTTGTCGATATACATGGTGTGCAATGATGGAGCATCAAATCAGGTCAATCGCATATCGCAGACAATTACCAATTTGAGTGAATTATGTGGGTCTTTGAGTCTCAGCGCCAATCCTTTTCTCTGCAATTTACTTGTATGATGTTTCTGCCATGGAAGTGGATCGCTGGACGCTGAGGTCATTACAATCTTTATCGCTCATTTATTCAGGTCTGCATCTTGCCATTCGGGACGGAGCTTGATAATCTGATCAAATAAATCTACGGCAATACTACGAGACATCGTTACGATCATTCCTTTTCCGAGCATTGTCTCATATCTTTCCTCGAAATGCTCTATGATATCTTTGGCGATAGC
>JBBABI010000004.1:0-34192 GCA_041679065.1 Candidatus Absconditabacterales bacterium | reverse complement strand
TCTTTGGTGAGATAATTTTTTTTCATGGTTTTTAATATAAAGTATAAAGTGGCTTTAAGCTTCAAGCTATAAGCTTCAAGCTATTTTTCCTGTTTGGATAAGAATTCCTTGAAATGCTTGAATGCATGATTGATGACATCTTCAGGGAATTTGAAGGCGACTTTGTTTTCATAGATAAAGTTTTTACCATCAAAATCAAAAAGAAAATCACCAGTATATTTCTTCTTTTTGTCGCAAGTGATCTTATAGTCGATTCTTACTATAGCACTGCTTTTGTTCTTGTAGATTTTTTTGAGATAGGAATCCAATTTTCCATCAATGTTTTTCTGGACTAATGTCTTGATCTGTTCCTGCACTTCTACCGGCACATCATTGAATTTGTAGGAAACAATAGGTTGGCTGACCATCAGCATATGTTTATAAGATAAAAAGACATCATTGGTCATTAGTGTATTGGTTATTGGTGTATTGGATTTTTCCCAATAACTAATTACCAATAACAAATTACCGATTCCTTATATACAAAATCCTTCGCAAAAAGCAACCGTAAAACAGGATTGAGAGATTGAAAGGTGGAAAGGTTGAAACATGATGGCAATCTAATTATTTCACTATGTGGATTGCCACACCTTTCCGCCGTGGCGGATTGGCCTGCATGCCTTCGGTATGTAAACCTGCCGGTAGGCAGGTTCGCAATGACAATGTTTTCATTTTTCCACGTTTCCATTTTTATTTAAGTTGATTGATGAAGTTCTGTTTGATATCGGATATTTTTTTATTCTCGTTGATGAGCGTATGGCATTTCCTGATGAGTTCTCTGATATCCTGATAATAAATCAATCACAAAACCTCAGATAATGTAGACCATTTATAGATGCCGATATATCCTTCTATATTTTCGATTTTCACGACATCAGGATTGCCAAAATATTGGACCAGGAAATACGTCACATCCTTATCCATCTGTCCTTTTTGGTGTTCGGTATTTCTGAGTTGAGTCACCCCGACTTTTTGTTTGATTTTCATCTGGTTGATCGGTATGCCGGTTTCTTCGCTGACCTCTCTCAAAGCCGTCTGCTGGATATCTTCGCCAGCTTGGATCTTACCTTTGGGGGCTACTCGTTCTATTTTGCCGCTGAGCGCATGTCTCTTGATCAAAAGATATCTTGGCTCACCATCAGGAGCGATATAATAGACGATGCCTCAGGCACTTTGAATGATCTCTCACATATGAATGATAAAATGATAAAGTGATAAAATGATAAAAATGAGAATTAACAATGAATAATGAATAATGAATAATGTCGGTGTTTCTTTTTATATAAAAGACTCCATCATTGTTCATTGTTAATTATTCATTATGCATTCATTATCCGTTTCATAATATGTCCGATGACTCTCGCAATAGGATTTGGATCTTGAGTGCTGGCAATAATTGTTCTGAGTGGCTCCAACGCAGCATCCTTGATCTCTTTGCCGGGACGATCAGGATGAGCATCTATCCAAGAATTGATGGTTTTGATAGACCTGATAAGAAGCTTTTCATCTTGAGAAGAAATGAACTCTGTAACATTTCAATGTTTCAATGTTTCAATGTTTCAACGTTTCCTTGTTTCCACCCATTTATCTGCTTCCTGGATTTCGTTGCGGAGTTTCTGAAGATCCTCTTTATCGGCAGCTATTTCTTCTCTTTGTTCTATTTCTTTGATGTGTTCCTTCATAGCGTCGAAAGAAGACTCTAGATTATCAGAATTTTCTTTTGCACTTCATGAGATATCCTTTTCTTTTTCTATATTCATGCGTGAAGAGGAAGATTATAAAGATTGTAGTAACTTTCTGAGGACGGCGACATTCTTTTTATAATTGACTCTCGTGGGTCCGATGATAGAAATGATGCAATCGTAGTCCTGGACTGATATTTTGGAATACAAACAAGAGACAATGGTATCCTTGTCTTCTATGAAGGTATAATAGATCTGGTTCCTTTTCAATATTTTGCTATCAATGAATTTCACCACTCTTTTTTCTTCGACGAAACGGATGATATTTCTAGTCATCTGATATTCATCTACCAGATCATCTCTTAGGAGATTATTGATTCATAGATAATAATATTCATCATTCCTGATAAATCCTACGACGACACCATCTACAAGTCCGCCCATATTTTCCACCAGATACGTCAATCCTTTCCTTACGTCCTTGATCTCTCAGACTTTCTCTTCCTCCTGATGAGTCAGATAGGAATCCAGATAAAGTGATAATCCCTGGACGGTAGGAATCCTTCATGAACTATTGTAAGGCTGAAACACCATCCCGGCTTTCTCCAAGACGTTGAGGTATTTCCTAAGGGTGGAAGGCGCGTATTCGGAGTCTCCTAGAGAATGCAAAAATTTGGAACCTACCGGCTCTCCTTTGTTGATATAGTTATCAATGACTACGTCAAGCAACGCAAGTAATTTAGGATCGAAATCCATGGAAGAGAATTAATAATTAAGAATTGTGAATAGAAAATAGCTTGGTATTGATTGCTTAGAATATACGTATTTGCTTTAAATAAACAAGTGAAATTGAAAAAAATCCGCCATGGCGGATGGTTTAGAGTTCAGGGTTTATGGTTCATAGTTACAATGCAACTCTGCACCATACACTTTGCACTATACACTACTTTTCAATTGTTTCTGCCAAGTCATCCTATTGATCGACATCCTGGTCTGAGAAGCATTGCAGAATTCGTTAGCGGTCAGAAGAAGAAATCACTTTACGCCCAACATAATCTGTTGGAGATTAAATTCATTTTCCCGAAGTTTTCTGTGTATTTTCTGTTCACCGATTTTTGTAAGTCAGACCTTGGAAACATAATAGAGGACGTCATGTGCTTTTTCATATGCATCCAAACTTTTTTTGTATTCTAGTTCGTGGATCTGATTCGTATTTTGTCTATCCAGGACCAGAAGATAATCTTTGAGTCCATCGATATTTTGTAAGATGTTTTTGAGCTTGTAATAATGCAGATATTTGAGAAATTCTTCTACCTCTAATTTGAGATATCATGCAACATCAAGGTTGTTGACCTTTTTCATGATCGTTTCACTCAATATATCTTTCTTAATTTTCGCCATTATTCCAAGGACATAAAATAAAGCTATTTCAAAACATCAAGCGTAATCTGATATTTTTCTTTGAGGTAGTGGACAAGATGGATATCGTGGGTAATTAATAATACAGTATTCCCCATTTTATGGACTTCCATCAGAAGATCGGCTACTTGCTGGGTATGTTCCCAATCCAAATTTCCCGTAGGTTCATCAGCGATCAAAAATTCAGGATCATGGATCATAGCTCTAGCGAGGCATATTTTCTGTTTCTCTCCTGCACTGAGGAATTTGACAGGAGTATTGATGATATCGCGTAAACCAAGTTTTTGGATGATGGTATCAAGTTTACTGGATATGATGGTTTCTCCAAGTCATAGGACCTTCAATGGATAAGAGACATTTTCTTTTACGGATAATTCTTCCAGTAATTTATAATCCTGGAATACGATGCCGATTTTTCTCCTATAATTTTCCTGATCTATCTCTGTAAATTTGGAAATATCTTCATCTCTATAAAAGATAGTCTTGTGTGGCGGAGTGATCTGTCCGATAATTAATCTTGCTAATGTTGTTTTCCCTGTTCAAGATCTACCCATCAGGACACGAAACTCATTGCTTGTTAATGCAAAATGAAAACGATCAAACACTTTCGTAGGATTCTCTGGATATCATCGAGTCAGATCTTCTACTCTTATAAGTATATCCTTGTCCGTGTGTTCCATAGATAAAAATATTTATTGAATAAAGACTTTTTGTTTTACTACGTTAAGTATATCGTCGCACTGTCCAGAATGCAAAAAAAACTGCGTCTCTCTGGTTGTTTGAATTGACAAAAAGACCAAAATCGATAAGAATCGTCGAAAATAGTCCAAAATCGTCAAACATCGTAGAAAATCGTCAAAAATCGTTGAAAGTAAGATCGATTTATATATGAAAAGAGCTAGTTTGTTCGTTTATTAGGAAATCGTTTGTTCGGAGCTTAAAATTATGAATAAACGAATCACGAATTCCGAATAAACAAATATGCTAATTTTTAAAATTTTCCTAATCATCCCAATGGATATAAAATCAATCCTTTCCGAATTACAACAAGTGATCACCTTGGAGCAATTGGACGCTTTTTTCCAGAAATATTTAGGCAAGAAATGAACCATCACCGAAGGCTTTAAGCAGATGGGAACTGTTTCTCCCGAAGAAAAAAAAGCGTTAGGTCAAACGCTCACGGAAGCCAAAGAGAAAATTACGGATGCCTATGAAGCAAAAGAAATGGAACTCAGTAGAGATAAGATAAATCACCTGCTGAACGCTGATCTCGTGGATATTTCTTTGGACGATCAGCCCCTGGATCAAGGTTCGTTTTCAGTTCTCGCGAAGGTAAGAAGGGAGATAGAAGAAGTGTATAAATCACTGGGATTCACCATAGATTATGGTCATGAGATCGTCACGAAATATGAGAATTTCGAATCCGTAAATATTCCACTGACTCATCCTGCGACAGAAATGCATGACACCTTCTATCTCAATGACCTGGATACCGGAGGGCTTCCCTTGATTCTCAGGACGCATAATTCAGCTCATCAGGTGCAGGATATCATGAAATATGGAGTACCGTTGAAATTATGATCGCCGGGTAGAGTATATAGGAATGAAAATATGGATGCAGGACACGATGTGATGTTCCGATATGCAGAAGGGATCGTCATCGACAAAAATTTAAGCATAGCCAACTTCAAAGATACCATGCAGAAAATCCTTTCATGAATTTTATGAAAGAAGACGGAGATCAGAATGAGACCAAGTTATTTCCCATTCGTGGAGCCAGGATTCGAGATCGATGCAGCGTGTCCTATGTGCGAAGGCAAATGATGTTCATTGTGTAAAGGTTCATGATGGATAGAATTATTGGGTGCCGGTATGGTGCATCCTAATGTCATAAGAAATGCAGGACTGGATCCGGAAGAATGGGCATGATTTGCTCGGGGCGTCGGCGTAAGCAGGTTAGCAGCGGTCCGTTACGGCATCAAAGACATCAGATATTTCACTAATGGCGATCTGAGATTTTCTAAATCATTCGCGTAATATATTTGTTCCCTCTTTACTTAAAGAGGGGGGATCGCATGCGGTGGGAGATTTAAATCCCCCATCCCTCCGGGATACCTCCCCCTTTCGAAAAGGGGGTACTTTATTCTTTGATAGCATTGCGATGAGTCTTTTTCGAAGAATTTTACTGCGTATGATTATCATTGTAACGGTAACAGATTCTGTCATCTTCTATGCGCTCAAAAGAAAAGGCACAGATTTAAACTCTCTGACCTGGAAATTCATTCTCCTTGTCATCATCATAACCATCATCCCGATAGTCATCAACCTTCGGTTTGTTATGATAGTTCGAAAGAAATAAGAAAGTTATTTTTTTATTGTGAGGAGAATTATTCAACTTCTGTTTATTCCAATATTTTAGCAGTCTTTCTATAAGCCTCAGCTTTTTCTTTTAATCATAATTTTTCAGCAAATCGGGCTGCCTCAGCATATTTTCAATCTTTTTCAAACATCAGAATCTTCTTATCTTCAAAGTTTCATTCTCAATATAATCCTTCGACTTTATCCATAGTGCTTATCGCATGAGAAGGATGGCATCTTTCAATCTCATAATCTAAAGCTTTGCCGAACCATTCTAGAGATTTCTCTTTATTCCCTATGACATTATAAAAATTAGCCATTTCTTTATAAATGTCTGCGAAATAATCATCCTTTTTATTCACAAATACTTCTATCTGTGCAGCTAAGGCCATTATCTCCTTTTCAAATCATCCTAGGTTTTTCATTGCCAATGCTATTTTATTGAAAAATCTTGGCTCGTCGGTGATATCTTTCTTGATTTTTAAAAGAGATCATCATTTATATAAAATTCCATGTATGTTATCTGCAATAAGGTCTTTTACCTTATCTGTTTTTCATAAATATACGCCACATTCATAAAACAATTCTTCTTCTCATCTTTTGATTCAGTGATCGAATACTAATTGTGCTATCTCATCTTTTCTCTGTGGTGCATGTTCTTCCGCAGTCTGTCGAGCGCATCTTATAAGATAATATTCATTGTCAGAGAAACATTTCAATCTTCTATCTATTGCTTCCTCATATCTGCCCAGTTTTATCAATATATCGCAAGCAAAATTCGGATATTCAGTATCTTGGAGCGCTATTGCCAAAAGAGTTTCTCTGGTCTTTTTGATCTGTGCTGGAGTACCGATTTTCTCTAATATATGGAGATTTTGTTGCAATTCTTCTTCGTCCTTCCCATCCTGTACTTTAGACAGGACGTATGCATTTATTCCTGGATTATCCCATCCCTCAAGCATGTCTGTGAGCAGCATATGGAGTCAATTCTCAAGATAATAATCTATTTCTTTCTTTGCCATTTCCATGATTCTTTCTTGATCCTTCAGTTGCAAAGCGAAAAGAAGCTCTTTCTCTACAACAGACCTATCATAAGGTATCAATAAATTAGCGATCTCTTTATTTCATGGTGTATAAAGTTTTTTTAAGAGTGCTTCCTTGGTTTTTTCATTTTCAAGAGATGTTAAAATTTTCTCTACTTCTTGAGTTGAAAGAGGTTTTTGATTTTCCATGGTAATGAGAGATAATGAATAAAATGCTCATGATTTCTTTATATATCTTATAATTATATAACAACAAAAGTCAATACAAATAAAGTTCTTTAGAAAACAAGAAAAATAGGCCTTAGCGGCTGAAGATATTAATCATTTGTATTCTATCTGGATTGCCACACCTCGTTGTCACTCGGTTCGCAATGACAATTTCCTACACTCTGCACCCTGCACTATACACTTTTTTGAATAAGTTTCCTCCTTATATGCAGCGCAATCTGCTTCCTATTCCGCTGTTTCTCATCGAATTGTTTAAACTGTTCTATAATGGTACGGAAATTATCTTTACTCTCTATTAGGATACCACATTCTTTGCTTACCAATTCCGGTGTCGCACCAGCATTATATCCGAAAACAGGTACGCCCAGCAGCAATGCTTCCGCAGTGTTCATTCAGAAACTTTCTTTGGTTAAATTTATCAATCATTTAGATTTCTGGATGATAGGCGCCATCTCTGCCGCTGATTTCCAACCGATAAACGTAATCGTATCTCCGGCGATGGATTTCAGATAGTGTTCATCAGGTCAGGATCCTATCATGATGAGCGGTTTCTGGAGTTTGTTGAATAATCTGATGATGAGATCGCATTCCTTGACGAAAGCGACCAATCTCCCGACATAGACATAATAGGGAAGCGGTTGTTCACAGATGGGCGTATGATAATAGATGTCATCGATCTTGGGATACCATATCTGTGCTTTCATATTATACAACTGTTTGGCAAGATTCGCGGTATACTGGCTATTGGCATATATCTTATCAAACTTCGTAAATTTCTTGTCCCACACTCTGAGTTTAGGTACCATAAAACGGAAAATCTTATTTTTTATTCAGTGGAGTTTCTTGTCGTATTCATCATAATGGCTCCGGATGTATTGCATAGGGGAGTGGAGATAGAGTTTTGTAGGTATACCGGAAATAGGAGTGATGTTTTTGGCTACAGCAAATGATGAGATCACAATCTGTTTGGAGTTGTCCAGATTTCATGTATTGTCGTGGTCAGACAAATATTTTTTGATCTTTTTGGATAAATGTTTTATGAGACTAGGGTAAAAAACCATCAGATTGCGATAATCGAAAATCCAGGAAAGCACAGGAAACTTATTTTTCGTACAAAATAAAAAGAGCTGATTGAGCCAGCCCGGTAAAGCGGTGATGATAGGCAATTGGTGGTCACCTACCTGTACTATATTGTCTTGTGAGAAGAGCGTAAACACTTTGGTCTCAAGGTTATCATCGTGGTCGTGATACTCTTGATAGATAAGATCCTTAAAGACTTCCAACGCTCATCAGGGCATAATCCATCAATGGACGAATGCGATTTTGGTCATGTGATGAGTAATGGTAGATAAATTTATTGATTCACTAATAACCATTGTTCGATCAAGAATGTATCCATTTGTGCTAGGATTTCAAGTGAATCGGGGTGTGGAGTTTTTAGCAAACCCCTCTGCCTCGCATTCGCTCAGCATCTCCCCTTAACAGGGGCGAAACAAGTGGTTGCTTCCCCTCCTTGTTAAGGGAGGGGTTTGGGGTGGGTTTGTTTAGTCAGCTCCCGGAACACTGTTTTGAAAAAAGAACCACTTGAAAAGAGATGAAAAAACAATATCACTCAATATCATTTTTTATGTCATTTTTTGTATTATGGAATCAGGAGAAAAGAAAATTTTAAGGAGCAATGTCATTAAATTCATTATCGGTATCATTCTTCTCGGCTTCTGCTATGGATATATCCAGAATCATCCCGCAGAGAAGGCGTCAGTATTCTCATGATTTGAGGTGCTCTGGCAGAGGGTCAATGTCTATATCCATCAAATCATCAATAGCGATTCAGAGGCACTCAAAAAAAAATATGATTATGAGAAGACATATGCTGAACTTGTAAAAATGGCTGAAAGCAAGACATGTGTAGATGCTAATGTGGTTGCAGAACTTGATGAAACATTCATGAAGCTCAAAAAAGAGCCACTCAGGACATTGACAGAAAATCTTCCTGGGTATATGCGCAAAGCATGAGAATTGAAGACCATGATAGAAAATTGCACTACGAAATAAACCATAGTCATTCCCGCCCCGCATCTAGTACGGGGTAGACTTCGGCGGGAATCTACATTATATAATAATCCGATTGGGTTCCGGCTGCAGTCCGTCTAGGGCCGGAATGACGGTTGGAATATTTTTTCTATGAAAGGAATGGGATCTTCACTGCTCGGAATCTGACAAGATCCTTGAGGATGATATAGACGCCTAGTCCCATCAAAAGGATAAAGAAAATGAGATTGATATAAGATTCTATAGTGAAATATTTTTCAGGTTTGAGTCTGCCTATCCATTGGATGATCACCCCCCAAAATCTACCTCCATCCAATGCCGGCAATGGCAGGATATTGAAGATAGCCAAAGCCAATGAGATGATGCCAGCGAAGGCAAGGAATAATTTAAATCATCATTCATTCAAAAGGGTCTGACCAAATTTCACCGCTCAGACAGGACCAGTGAGTCTATTGAGTGAATTCTTGATTTTGGTGCCATTGAAAGAAATGAGATTCTTTCAGAGCATTCCAAGCGTGGATAAGGTCAGATCTGTTTCTGCGCCTATTTCTTTGAGTCCCATCCATAATGACTTTCCCAATGGGAATTTGATCTGATTGATGCTAAAATCACCAGAAAGAGCAAAACCCACACCCAAGAGGCAATCTTCATCACTGCACTGTCCATTGGTCAAATGCCTAACTGTTCATCTTTGATAGTTGATGGTGATGGGTTCGCCGATATGCTTTTTCAGGACATCATTGATATTGATGATATTCACTGATTCGTTATTGACGCTAAGGAGAATATCTCCTGACTGTAGACCGATTGCTGTACCTAATCCTCAAGCCGTGATTTCTTCTATCTTGGGAGGGACAGCAGTGATATCACCGCTTGTAAGTCCTTGAGATTGCAGAAAAGAAAGTGTAGGCATGAGATAACTATGTGATTGTGCTTTCAAAGCATTTTCCGGTAAAAGAGAAATAGGCTTAGTTCCTAGAAAAAAAATAAAAGAAAACAAAAACCGCGCAAGCAGGAAATTCATCCCTACGCCAGCGATGAGAATCAATAATTTGTTCCAGATTTTGGCTTTGATAAAACTGTCTTTGGCATGGAAATCCTCCTGTTCATTAGGATCTTCTCCTTTGAGTCTCACAAATCCTCCGAGAGGCAAAAGGTTGAGTGTATATTGTGTTCATCATTTATCTTTCCGTAGATTGCAAACCTTGGGCGGGATACCGAATCCGAATTCCAATACTTTCACTCATTTCTTTTTCGCAACCATGAAATGTCCGAATTCATGAACGACTACCAAAAACATAAACATAAAAATTCCAAGAACTATTCACGACATCATATAGAGTAAGAAATTAAATTGTTGATTCTTGTTTACGAAATTGTATAGTCAAAGCAACCTTTTTTATAAAGGTTGAAACATTGAAGCGTGGAAACGTTGAAATGTGGTGGGGTTTCTTTTAACATTTCCACCTTTCCATTCTTCCACTCCTGCCTGCCGGCAGGCAGGTTTCCATGCCTCAATCATTTGAAAGGACATAAAATTTATCATATAATTAAATCGCATGAGGCTCTATGATGCCCATACTCATCTCAATGAAGAAAAAATATTTCCTGAATGGAGACAGTATTTGGATTTGTTTATCCAGGCGGGAGGTAGGGGATTGGTCAACTCGTGAGCGAGCGAACAATATAATCTCAGAGGAATCGAAATAGCAAAAATGGCCGAACATGACTTTCCGGATTACAGCGTCAAAACGACAATTGGATATCATCCGGGAGAATGCGGAATGGAAGAACCTTCAGTTGTCCGTACGGAAATCATTACCGAAGAAAATATCCAACAGAAAATATCCGATCTGAGAAAGTTATATGAAGCAAACAAGCAATATATCATGGCGATAGGGGAGTGTGGAATAGACACGTACTTCCCCGGCACAGAAAATCATTTGCCGGTACAGAAGAAATTGTTTTCCCTGCAATGCGACCTCGCACAAGAATTAGGTCTTCCGTTGGTGGTCCATGTTAGGAAAGATTTTGAGAGTGCGTTGGAGATTTTGAAGCAGTATCATGATATCACCATTCACTTCCATTGTCGAAGCTTCGGGCCTGAAGATATTGAGAGATTACTGGCTGAGGGCTTAAGATTGGGTTGGAGATTATTTATCTGATTTTGCGGGAATGTCACATATAGGAACGCCCAGAACTTGAGAGATTCTTTGGTTAAAGTCCCTTTAGAGCAACTGGTGCTGGAAACCGATGCTCCTTGGCTGAGTCCGCAAGCAGTTCGCGGAACAATGAATCATCCAGCGAATGTAAAGTATATCTATGAATTTGTTGCTGAATTTCTGAAGATTAGTCCTGAAACACTTTCTGATCAGGTAGAGGTTAATTTTCATTCCATATACAAAGTATAAAAGATAGTTACATTGACTTGACTTTATATATTTAATTACTATAGTATACAAGAATTGATTCTATAAAAATTTTTCGTAATATCTTTTCCAAAGATTCAAAATATTTCTTTATTTACGTTATTTATACAGCATGCAGGAAAAAAAATCTAAAAATATATTAGATGGCATAGATCTGGTATATGTCCTCAAAGAAGAATTGGGTCAAAAAATTTTGAATGGAGATTTATTTGATGCAGTCGAAAAAGCCCAGATATCAAAGATAAAATCAGATTCACTGATTGCTATCAAAAATATAGTGGATTTTTGCAAAAAGGAATATACCCATACACACAACCCTGTCATTAAAGGAATCAAAAAAGAACTTACGGAAAATTTTTCTATGCATGATCCGGATAAAGTCACGGTTTCTCTCTTAAAAACCGTTGTCCCTGTTCTTGAAAGACTTGAACAGTATGTGAATGAAGATAGCATCAATGACACACCACAAACCAAAGGACAGAACAAAGAATGGAATGATTACAGAAAAGATATCGTTTTGATAAATGAACAGCTTATGAATCTCAAAGAACTCTTACATTATGAAACATTGGTATTTACCCCACAAAACGTTGGGATGTATATGAAAGCAAGTTTATATAGGGATCTAGCTCCAGAGGCTATCTTTGCTATATCTGAAGAACTTGCTGAATTGACGCAAAAAGATATTTTTGATATAATGATCAATGCAAACGAAGGAAGAATCCGAATCATAAGTTTCCTCAATCAGCTCAAGAATATATTTCAAGATAAAAAACAAAAGATTGAAGCAATATCCGGAAAAAAAATCTCATCATCAAAAAAAGCGCCAATAGATAAGTCACTGAAAAGGTATTATGGTACGCCTGTTGTCAACGATTCTCTTATTCCTACCAAACAGAAAACCGCCGAGGATTATCTCCATGAAGCTGATCAGGATTTTTCTGTCGGTGGTATAGAACTGCTTAAGAGAGCCAGAATAAGATATGAATATATTCTCAAAAACTTCTTTGAACATAATAAGACTGAGTATATAGAAAATCAGATCAAACGTATTACGAAACAACTGGTATATATCATTGAAAATCCTCCTTTGCAATATCCAGTATTTTGAAATAATCAAGCCGTAACGACACCTCTCCCTTCTCAAGAAATAAATCCAAAAACAGGGAAAGGAAAAAATGACCTTTTTGAACAATAGCAACATTTATATTACGTCCATGATATATATGAAAAAGAATTTTCTGCAAGAATCAAAACTATGTATGACGGAATTTGAACAGGTAAATGCTGATTTTTTGTCAATCGGCGAAAAATTGCTTGCTGTGTTGAAGATCGATAAATCCTATACACATATGCCAGATAAGATTGCCTTTTTGCAGAAACTATCTTCCCTAGTAAAAGAAAAGAAAGAAAAAATCCTTTTTGTACCTAAACATTATAATGAATTACATGTTTTGCAGACACAGGTCATAGAAAGAATACTCAAGGCGTTCTCATCCATAAAAAATACTGAGAAGGATACATCCCTCCTGATAAGGAGAAAAATAGCAGATGTGTTATGCTGTTTGACTAAATCCAAGAATTGCCTTAATCAACAATATACATGAGAGCTTCCTTGATCGTATACCATGTCCAAGAATAATGTTCCTATCAAAAAAGAACCTGAAGCATCGGTCATTACTGAATTATTGCATTATATTGCTGATGGAAAGATTTCTACTCAAACTACAGGAAATAGATTTTATTATCAACAGATGTGATCTTCTCCTAATCAAAGGAATAGAAGTCAGCATATCATGAAAATTTTTCATGATGAGAAAAGAGTGTGGTTTTATGCGGGATATCTAAAATATGCAGGCATCGACATACCTGTCAAATGACGTCATAAGCCACTCATAGATATTGTTACATTGGAAAAGATTATACAAAATATTTTCCCCGAATGATTAAAAATCAAAAATCTAGCGTACATCCAGCAAATAAAAAAACAAATATGAGAACAAGAAAAAAGGGGCCAACAAGAAGCTAAACAAGAAGATAATGCAACGCAACACCATAATACTATTGATCTGAAGCCATCAGTTTGCCAAGCTGATTTCATAGGACATACTGATCATCCAGCAAAATTCGGAAAAAATACCATAAGGAAAGAACCTAAAAAAGATCTGCATAAACAGAAAAAAATACCTGAGGACGTTATAGTAAGAAAAGAAGAAGATAGTATCAATGATAATTCCTCCAAGATTGATTATAACCAAGAGATGGTAAAATTGAAAAAATATTTCCAAAAACCGACGAAAAAACCTCAACCAGAAAAAATTAATTTTTTCTTGAATTATTGTGAAGATATGATCAATCATATGGCTAACAAAAGAATGGTCTTGATATATGATGAAGTCAAAAGATTACTTCTTAAACTAGATCCTGATCATAAAAATAATAATGATATATATATCATATTTCTCCATAAATTAGAATATCTTTGTGGAAAAAAAATGGGTAAAAAAGAGGCTTCTCCAGCAACGATTTCTCCCTATCAAGAAATTCTGAGAATAGAAGAGAAAATACTCCAGGGGATGAAGACATTAGAAAACTTTGTCAAATTAGATCGCCGGGATGAGGGACAAAAACTTATAAACTTATGACCACAACTATTAAAAAATACCATGGGAAAATACAATGAGATACTGAACTTACTAACTGATTTGTGTGTGGATATCCATAAGAAGGAAAAAATATTTTTAGATTTTAAAGATGATGGGGGTTTCATAAAAAAAAATTACAGATTGAAAGACTCCTTGATGCAACAAGAGGAATTTGTTGATGCGCAGAAACAGATATATGAAACCAGGGCAAAAGAGATGAAAAAGACTTATGATTATATGGTAAGTCTGGTAAATACACCATTGCCGACCAAATAAGTCTTATTGATCATCTTAATCTTCCTTTTCAACTTTCAACTTCTCTTCTTATACTCCTACTCTGAAGTAAATTTCTTTATCGACTAATTCCCTTTTGGTTCATCGTTTGAGCGCTGATATTTGTTTCATGAGCTCTATTTTTTCCGAAATATTGAGAATGGGTTTTAGCCAAGGCAGATCGATGGTAAAACTGAATGGTCTGGTCGGTTGATTGTTTACAACTATTTTGACTGCTGCTCTGAAGGTATCTCAGTTCACCATATCTATCGGAGAAAATTCCGGTCACATCTCTTTTTCCAAAAATTCTGCATCGGGTGCGCCGACCTTAAAGATAAATAAATTTCCCACGTTACCGAAAATAGTCTTGGAAAGATCGAGTGCGCCAGCCAATCATTCTTGCTTGAGCTGATCGATGTATTGATGTGCTATGATCAATCATAGTTTATACTTTCTTGCTTCAGACAAAATGCTTTCGATGGATTTGGATACATAGTTCTGGAATTCATCGATATAGAGAAAATAGGGCTTCCTGTCTTTGGGATCGAGCTTAGCTCTTTTGAGCGCTGAAAGCTTGAGCTGCATCGATACCATTCTTCCTACGAGTTTGCTGTTCTCTTCACCCGTAAGACCTTTAGCCAGGTTTACCATGATTATCTTTCCTTCATTCATTGCATCAAAAAAGTTGAATGCTGACTTGGGTTGTCCGATCACATTCCTGATGTAGGTACCCGTCGTAAACGGTCAGAATTTCGCCTGCAAGAACGGAATGATCTCCGATTTCTCTCTTTCTCACATCTTCTTATACGTCTTATTCCACCGTGCAGCGATGATGGGATTTTTGAGGTTTCTGATCTTGGATTCTGCAAATGCATCATCGGTGAAGAGTCTCATGATATCTACGAGGGTTCATCACTCAGGCTGTTCCATCAGGAGAAAACACGCGTTACGGAAGTAATCCTGAATACGCGGTCAGAAGATCTCTTCTCCGTACATGGAAACGAACATCTCTACCAGATCGTTGACGACGACATCTCTTTCATCATCAGTTTCCGGTCCGTCCAATGGATTGAAGGCGATCGGATATTCAGTATTAGCAAGATCAAAATAGATCAGATCATCTATCTTTTCTTTCGGAAAATATTTCATGGTATCTTCTATCAGATCTCCATGCGGATCGATCACACAAAATCCATTTCCCAATCTCAGATCTTCTTGTATGGCTTTTTTGATTAATGTAGATTTACCTGAACCTGTTTGTCCTACGATATACATATGTCTCATCCTATCATCATTATCTGTCATGATCCTTACTTCTTTTTTGATGCCTGCATAGGTATTGTATCCAAGGAGGATCCCCTCTGTCGGCAGATTGTCCGGTGCAGGGATGATCTTATATTTCTGCCAGCTGATGCGCGGATTCCTATTGAACTTCGCATTAGGGATATGGATGATAGAAGAGAGCTCCTTGATGTTGAGGATGCACTGCTTTTTCCATTGCCTGAGATTCTGGTATCGGCCGTTGTCGGTCCAAAACACTCTCTGGACAAACTCTTTGGCAAATCTTAGAGTGTTTTTGGCTTTCTTGAATTTAAACGCATTGAGTCCTATATAATTATACTGACTGAATGATCTGGAAAGATCCTCCAAGATCTTCTTGGGTCTGTCGGCTTGGGGAGAAGTGACGATCGCTCTGATCTTGATGGAGAAAATCTCATCATCCAATTTTTTGTCCAAGTCGCCTATCTGTTGCTGAGAAAAATCGTTCTTCTTTTTTTCATCCTTTTCTACATCCTTATTGTCTGCCATGCTTGCTCATCTTACAATCTCTCTAAATAATCATTTCAAGAATCCTTTCTTTTTGCCTTCTTTGACTTTCTCGGATTCTTTTCTAAGTATCTTGAGCTGTTTCTCGTTCAGTGGAGAAATTAAGATCTGGAGTGACATCTTTTCATCGCCCATAACCTTGGAATATGCAGACAATAAGCTATCCATAGGATCAGCCTCGAAGGTTTCATAGGTTTTGAGCGGATAGATATTGGCTTTGCTGAGGAAAAATTCTCCTCCGGCCATATATTTCCCTGCTTCCAGGATCTTTGGCTGATCGATCATATCGACGACTGCGCCGATATAAAATGATGAAATGAGCTTTTCCATATTCTCTACATGCTCTTCAGGTACTCAGAGAATGAACTTAATAACCTCTTTCTCTATAAACATTTCCATGCTGATATAATTATTTCCGAATTTTTTATATGTCCGTGTATCTTCATAGATGGAGTAGAAATTTTTATATATCTGATTCATAATTTGAAGGTTTTGCTTCATGTCTTTGATCGTATCTCCACCTTCATCGCCTCATTTGGTCGTAACGCTTTTTGGGATTTTTACTTGCAGATATCTGAGTCTCTTGGCTTGCTGATATCTATGAGCTTTCTGGAAATACAGAAAAATTGATCTGCTGATCATCGTAAAAAATATGATCACGAGACCGAGAGAAATGAGCGTAAGAAGTAATACGGCATTGTTGCTCATCAAATCTATAAGGTATAAAATCGTTTAGTCGTTTAATCGTTTGTTCGTTTAAACGTTTAAGCGATAAGAAAAGTATACTCAAAAATTTGAAAATTGCAAATAATCGGCGGGATTGGTTTATTGGGTTACAGAGAATACAGTTACCACAACTTTCTATTGAAATAAGTCAATTAATTGGTATACTAAATCTGATTTTATGTTTTACTGATGAAAAAATGGGAAACGAATTCAAAATTACACCAAAGGATTGACACTATACTATTGAATGATCTGAGACTCTCGTATCACAAGCGAGAACATGAATTTTAGTTTCCAGAAAAGAACTTCTTGAGGCTCTTGCCAAATTGCCTGATAGAGGTAATTTTGAGGTAGATCTTCATAATCAGATATTAATCCAGAAAAACAAAGAAAAGAACACAGCGAAAGATAAAAAAGAGAATTACAAAAGGTTACAACCAGCATGATTTGAGTACGCTTCTCAGATGACCAAAGACTATCGAAAGACATTGGAGAATAATGAGGATGTTAAACAAATGGAATATCTCAAATCTATTGTTTCATATAATACAGATGGAACGATGAATAGTCTTCCACTCAAAAAAACCTTCTGCAAAAATATCAGCGGACAAAATACATATTTCACTTATGCTGAAGCAAAAAAAATAGAAGAAGAAAATAAGGAATGATATACGCTAATGACTGATTATAATGATACAGATAGTGAGGAAGAACAAAGGCTTACAGATTTTTATAAAATAATTAGTCTCTTTAATCTACATTGAGAAATTTGAAGAGGAGATAGTGGCGACGCAAACGTTATTTTTAGAAATATGTCATGATGTGATTATGTTTTTTGGACAAAAACTCCTCTTAAAGATTTAAATTGAGAGATCACAGATGAGATTATTGTTAGACTTCTGTACGATTATGGACATGGGAGATTCTGGGTTCCTGCTACTGCTAATAATAAACATTCTGTTTGTGGTCGGAAAGATATGGAATAATTATCTTTAATTTATATTTTAATGACAAAAATGACAAATTTTAAAAATATTCAAGAATGAAGTGATGGTTGAGTTATTCTCAATTGCGACACGAACATATCAGGTGGTATGGAGTTAACGATTACTTTAAGCAAAGAAGACATTCTAAAAATTATTAATGCTTCAGATGCTAAAGAAGAAATTTTTGCAAGATTTCAAAATGAAAAAGAGAATAGTATATGAATAGAGGAAGAAAAGCGTTATGAGTTCTATAAACCAGCATGATTTGAGTATGCTTCTCAGATAGCCAAAGATTATCGAAATACATTAATAGATAAAAATATTAGACTACAAACACAACTCCTTCAAATGAAATATCTCAAGTGACTTGTTTCATATAATCCAGACGGAACAATAAATATTCTTCCACTCAAAAAAACATTCTGCGAAGATATCAGCAAAACAAACGCAGATTACAGTCAGGCTTCTTCGAAGAGGATAGAACAAGAAAATAAGGAATGATACAAATTGATGACTGATTATAACGATACAGATACTCTTGAAGAGCAAAAAGCGACAGATTTCTATACAGTGATGAATCTTTTCAATAAATATGGAGAAGATAAATGAGACACTGAAGATGCAATGAGTATCTTTAGACATATGACATGATGTAATGGTCGATATTGGACAGCAACCCCTCATAAACGTTCATCGTGAAATATCGAGACAGGCGTTTTTTGTGTCAGATGGCTAGATCAGCTTAATCTCAGTAGAGGCTGAAGCGATACACGCAACACACACCGCATTTGTGGTCGAAAGGATATAGAATAAAGTTCTTACAATATGAAAAAATCCTCCATACTATTATGTGGAGTTTTTTTTAAAAAACATTTTATATTATTTAGATTCCGGCCTGCATGCCTTCGGTATGTAAACCTGCCGGTAGGCAAGTTGCAAACCGTAACCCAGCTAGTGCTGGACTGAAGCGCCGGAATAACAAGTACTGAGCGGTTTATTTCACTTTCGGAGCGAGGTAGCAGAAAATCTTTTCTTTGGTATTTTTCCCTTTGATATCATCAATGACTCGCTCCATGGCTTTTTCTAATAATACACCGACCTGAGGTCATGCCTTGAGCTTAAATTTTTTCATCACATCATCGCCGCTGACAGCAAGTTGTTTCATCGTAAATTGCCCTTCCTTCTTATGTAAACGTTCCAATAGTTTTCTTAACTCGTAAATTTCGGTTATATCGCTGCTATTTTGTAATGGATTGTATTGCCCGAGTCTATCGGCGATGGTGATATCTATAATGTTATTCACTCTTTCCACTCCCGCTTCGCTGAGAAATTTCCTCATATTTTTTTCGCGTTTTTCCGGCAAGGCGTAAATGATTTCTTCCAGTTTATGATGATGGGAGACGAGTCGAGAAATCTCATCGATCTCCTTTTTGCCGAATCCAAGTTTCGCGAAATCCTCTCTGACAAAGGTCGCTCAGCTTTTCCTGTGATTCAACGGTCCAGCCATGATTTCTCTCAGCTCTTCTTTACTTAAGTTTTGTTTGTACAACTCGAACTGATCTACTTTCCCTACATCATGATACAGCATCGAGAGCCTGACTAAATAATCCTTGTTTATCTTCTGAAGTTCAAAAAGTGCGAGCATCGTGTGCGTGTACACATCGAAAGGATGGAATCTGACGGGTTGGTCCACGTTCTTGGTCTTCGCAAGCGCGGGGAATAAAATATCCAGCAGTTTTGCTTCGTCCAGTAAACTAATGAAAGCGAAAGGATTGCCTTCTACGAAGGATTTTATCAGTTCATCTTTAATCCTTTCTTTGGCAACTTTGGCTACAAGTGGACTATTTTTCTTGATGCTTACCCAGGTTTCTTTAATGAAATCGAAGAGAATAACTGGTTCTGTCGTGCGACCACTTGTTTTGTCATTGCGAGTCATACGAAGCAATCCAGACTGCTTCACTTTGCCTGCCTTGGCAGGTAAATTCGCAGAGACTCATTGGTGGTCGCCATTTTTCAACTTTTCATTCATAACACTCACAAATCTTATCGCTCTGATCATCCTCAGCGCATCTTCTGTAAATCTCTTGTCCGGATCGCCGACAGCTCTCAATTTCCTTTTGATCAAGTCTTGAACTCAATTACTTGGATCGATAATGAATCTTAAGGCTTGATGCTTTAAGCTTGAAGCTTTATGCTTGTTTGTAGAAACAACAGTATGTTCAGTCAATTGATTTGTAAGATAGGGAAGTTCATCCTTCTGAAAAATCCCATCAGCAAATAATTTATTGATAAGTTCATGGCTCTGGAGGATGAAAATATTTTCATTCGTAATATAGACGAATCAATTTTTAGTAAGTGTAAATGCCAGCTCGTCATCATTGACCACCTTCCCACATTTCCACGTTTCCACCTTTCCACCTTTTGGAATCTTCGTGCTATAATAATAGATACAATTGACCGTAAAATCTCTTCTCATACTATCCAATAATATATCATTGCTTCGGGTTATTTCTCCTGGATGTCTGAAATCTTCATAGGCTCATTCGGTACGTAATGGCGTTAGTTCATATTTAATGACTGAAGAATCTGATGAATTGGCTGAGGAATCTGACAAACAGTCTGCGTTGTTTTTTCAGCTTTTTCAGACTTTTTTCAGATTTTTCTGAATCAGAGTAATTGTCCCAAATTTCTCTGTAATGAAATGCGAGAGTCATTTTTTATCTAAGGATGTATAAATAGCATCCGGTTTTCCCGCCATCGTGAAATCTATATCGGTAGGATGATTCTCCGTGCCGAGAAGCAGATCTCTGATGCAGCCGCCGACCAGAAAAAGCGCTTTCTGAGTTTTTATTTTCTTGGTCAGAAAGGTTGTGTGAGTATCTAATATTTCTAGATGATCGAAATGGAGCATAATCTAAATAGAGTAAATATCGTAAATACAGATAACAGAGAATATAGAGAAAAAAGACGAGTTTTCAAGAAAAGAAATATGATCGAGGTCTTGAAAATTGTGGGAATAAACAATATAATTGAAAAGATTTCTCCATTACGTGAGATGGTATGCACACGATAGCGCTTATAGATACACAGAATGTCCATATGGGGATACAGGATTGTGGGCGGACAATAGATTGGAAAAAGTTTTTTGGATTTCTCAAGGATAAGTTTTTGCCAAATAGAGTTATCTTATTTATGTGATACATCAAAAAATATGATGCATTCTATGATTATCTGAGACAAATAGGATATGAAATATCATTCAAAAATGTAATCTTAGGGAAGGGATTGATTAAATGAAATATTGATAGCCATCTTATCCTAAAAGCAGCCAAAGCATATTATGAATGATGATACGATCAATTCATTTTAGTAAGTGGTGATGGTGATTTTGATGTATTGGTGGAATTTTTATTAGAGAAGAAGGTATTTGGTAAATTATTAGTTCCCAATAGATACAAAGCATCTAAGTTGTTAAAAAATATCCTGCCTGCTCATGATATCCAAGACTTAAGCGCCCTGGAACGCAAGCTCAAGAAAACTTTTTAGAATTTTTCAGAACAAAAAAAAGAGGAGTATTCTTGGGTATCTCTCCCAAGCGATCGTCCCTCCTAGTGAACAATTTAAATATAATGATATTTCTGAAAAATGCAAATAAAAATTCAGTGGATTTGCAAGAAAAGAAAAATGACGCTTTGGTCTTGAAAATGTATTCAATTTGCCTATACCGTAATTAAGTGGGGGCTGTTTTGCCATATATACCGCTGAGTCTTTGGCATCCAAGGGCGTAGGAGAATGTGCTTTCATGTACAGTATCGTTGGTTGCGAAGGGATTTGCAACGATTAGTGATATATTCTCCATCATAACATCTCTATAAGTACTATGAGTAAAGAAAAGAAACTCATTTTATTTAAATGGGAATGCGTTGTAATTCCATTACAAACGCATAACAACAATACCTTATTAAAATGGCATTCAGCCACAATAATCTAACCTCCCTTGATTCTCTTGGGGGGTATTGTTGTTAATGAAAATTAAAATGGAAAATAGTCACCTGGTTCATTTCTAAAAGTAGTTTCTGAATTATTATCTCCATCATTCTCTATTTTATCTTTTTCTTCTTCTTGCTTTTTCCTTTCTTTATAGGCGATCTCTCGCGCAGGATAATCCTGCCATTTCGCTTTAGCTTTTTTGTAGGCATCAGTAAGATCCCTAGGGATATTGTCCTTTCCATATACACCACGAATATGATTGTATATGCCATCCATGACACTGGTAATCGTAGAGATACATATTTCATCTCTATATCCGGCTTTGAATTTCTTTCTGTAGAATTGACTTCCTTGTCTTAATTCCTCTATGGAGAATTTATGGAGGTCTCTGAATATTCTCAGGTATCGCGATTTCTTCTTCTTGTCTATGCCTCTTTTTCCTGTGTGGTCAAACGTCATGCCATTGAGTTCTCTATCGGTATTGCTCTGTGGCGTCCATGTATGCAGTTTTTTGGTATTTATTGTCCATCATTCTCATCCTATGATTTCAAAGAGTGCATCTTCGATATCTCATATACGCCATTTGGAATATTTGAGCTTCTGTTTGTATCCGTTCAAGATGCCTATATGAGCGAATTGCTCTCCTTCTGATAGGGATAAATTTTTTATTTTATCTTTCATCTCTTTCAGTTTCTCCTGTAGGTAAGTAAGTTCAAACTTGTCGGTCACGGTAAACGTTTCTTGGGAAAATTTAGCCATCACGTTCTGTATGCGTTCTGAGAGCGTGGTTTCTTCCTGCTCTTTTTCTTCCAGCTCCTGCAGATATTTTTCCATTTTCTCTTTGAGCACTTCCATCGTGGAGAAATGAGGGAAGCTGATCGCTATATCATCGGCGTATCTAGAATACACCATATATGATCATGATAATTCTGGTAATCTTTTTTCTATCTTGGCATCGAATCAGGACATGACAATATTCTGTATCTGATTGCTGGTGCTTGCTCATTGGGGAAGTTGATCATCAATGACGCACAGATGAGTTAAAGCTTTTATAAAGAGATCTTTGTCTTCATCTTTTTCCAAGAGCGGGCACCGGATTTTCAACGGTCTGGTCAAAGCTCACTGCAGATTCTTGTATACCCTATGGGTATGGATGGAAGGGTAGGCATCCTTGATATCCATGGTAATGAGGTACGGATTGTATCTGTGTAATTCAGCATTTTTTTCCACATTGTCGCCTATTTTTCCGGCAGTGCATGATAAAGAGACGGGGACAAAAGATAAACGTTCTTTTATCTTCTGCTGGATTTTTTTTAATTTATCGCAAGGTTTGTTTATTACTCTCACTTTATCCTTGATCTTTCTGAAAGAAGTTCTGTATCCATATATTTCATATCTGCTTTTCGGAAGTCCATGAGGGCCAAGTCCATCTCATTCATTTCTTATGCGCAGGACATCGATCAACTCTTTTTCTGTGCATGCGCAAAAACGAGCCAGGCTATGAAGCACGACATTATCTTCCCTTTCAAGTTCTTGTAATAGGTTGTTTGGTAATATGCATCATTTTTCCATATGTATTCGAGTTGTATATAAATTATTTTTTCGGGGTGATTTGTTCTATGATAAATCCTTTTTTGTCTTCCGATAGATCCATATCATTTACTGCTTCAATGAATTCTTTTGTGTCGAATATCGACATATAATGTGTTATGATGTGAGCCGGATTTCGTATGTGCGATAAGGTAAGATGAGAGATGCACCATTGTATATGTTCTTTCCTCTTTATGAGATATTTTTTGTGCCATTCGTGATTAAGCTCTGTTACCGACACGTTGAAATGTTTCCCTCCATACATTTCCCGATGCGCATTGTTATATTTCCAGAATTTCTCCCATCAATGTTCGCGTAGATGTCACGAAGCTTCTTTTGCAAAGCGATAGGCAAGTCGATCCCTTAGTTCATGATTGTGTTTGCGTATATGTTCTTTATATTCGTTATCCATCCCTCATGCGATGTTGTTGATTCCACGCCCTATCCTTTTGAGATAATGCACCTTGAGACGATCCAGCGCTTGATTGCTCGTTAGAAAGATATCAAGGATTTCATTAGCCGAATATTTCGTCTGTAGTGCCGCATGAGAAAAATTTCATTGTTCAAATTCATTCATATATGCATCAGCACTATGATCATCGGGGCGTATTGTGGTATCATTGGGGTCTGAGAATCCCAGTTGCAATTGCATAGATACATCAAAAATAGCGATAAAATGGCGATAAGATATATTTATGTAATTAGATTTTAAAGTCAATGGAATGTTATTATTTTATGTGATATGAGAAATGCGTAAAATTTCGTAGCAATTTGGTGATATACACGAAAAAAATATATATAAAATATGGTTGATTTTTATTCCCGTATCTATATAAGCACCCCCGTTGATGAATTTTCAGAATATTAGAAAATTAAAAATTAGAAACCTGCCTGCCGGTAGGCAAGATTGAAAATTTATACATGGGTGCGTAGCTGTCCGGTAACCGGACCTCCCAAATGATCGCAGCTGGTTAGAGCAGTCCCGCTAAAGCGGGAAAGGTCCGGATAGATTTATATACAGATTCTCATATGTATTATGTGTATATTCTAAGGTGAAATAAGTATTATGTATGATGTACTAACAATTTATCTAGAAGGATAGAAGAGCACAAAAGAGGTAATGATTATTTTACCAGAAGAATAGGAAAAGATATTGTATTGGTATGATGGTTTGAATATAAGGAGAAAAATGATGCATTAGCATTAGAAACAAAAATAAAAAAGTCATGACATATAGAAAGATGGTTAAATAAAGAAAACTTTGTCATGGATGCGTAGCTCAGCTGGTTAGAGCAGTCCCGCTAAAGCGGGAAAGGTCCTCGGTTCGAGTTATAATTATAATGCAACATGGGTGCGTAGCTCAGCTGGTTAGAGCAGGTCCCTCTTAAGGACAAGGTCCGGGGTTCGAATCCCCGCGCGCCTAAAAATTAATCTGATTCAATTCAGATTTTTTTATTTATTTTTGGACCTGCAAAATTTATGTCAGTGTGGATAGAGCAGTCCCGCTTTAGCGGGAAAGGTCCGGGGTTCGAATCCCCGCGCGCCTAAAAATTAATCTGATTCAATTCAGATTTTTTTATTTATTTTTGGACCTGCAAAATTTATGTCAGTGTGGATAGAGCAGTCCCGCTTTAGCGGGAAAGGTCCGGGGTTCGAATCCCCGCGCGCCTAAAAATTAATCTGATTCAATTCAGATTTTTTTATTTATTTTTGGACCTGCAAAATTTATGTCAGTGTGGATAGAGCAGTCCCGCTTTAGCGGGAAAGGTCCGGGGTTCGAATCCCCGCGCGTCTAGACGAAACTAATCTGATCCAAATTCAGATTTTTTTTGTTCTCTCAGAGACATTCCCTTTCATTTTCCTTCTACTTCCATACATATACATCTATATTATCTTTAAGCCTTATGCTTTAAACTTTAAGCTAATTCAATGCGTTTCTATGATGAAGTAACTATCCACGTCCAATCAGGTCAGGGAGGAAATGGTATCGTGACCGGCAGGAGAGAGATGGGAATCCCATTTTGAGGTCCATCCGGCGGTAATGGCGGGAAATGATGATCTGTTATTCTCAAAGCTTCCAAGGATGAAAATACTTTGCTGGCATACAGATACAAAAGCATTTTTAAACCCAAACCAGGCGAGCCAGGCAGATCCAAAGATCAATACGGGGCTAATGCTCAGAATATCACCTTGACGGTTCCCGTAGGCACTTTGGTAAGAGATAAACTGACCTGAGAACTTCTCCACGCGTTTACTCGCGACAAAGAAGAATGGATGGTCGTCCAGGGCGGTGAAGGCGGTGTCGGGAATATGCACTTCAAGGATGCGGTCAATCAATATCCCAATTTTGCCTTACTCGGAGAACCCGGACACAAAAAGGATGTTATCCTGGAATTGCAATTGCTGGCAGATGTCGCATTGATCGGCGCACCAAGTGTCGGGAAATCCAACATCATCAATAGCATCTCAAATACCAAAGCCAAAGTTGCTGACTATCCCTTCACGACATTAGCGCCAAATTTAGGCTCGGTCATGTACGAAGATCAGCATTTCAATGTGATAGATATCCCATGATTGATTAAATGAGCCGCTGAAGGAAAGGGACTAGGAAATGCCTTTCTGCGCCATATTCTTAAATCCAGAATTTTTTGTATCATTCTGGATATTTCCAGATATGATAAATGATTGAGTGAGGCGACTGATTTATTGGAAGAGATTTTTGAATATATCCAGCATAAGTTCGATCCAGAGAAGGCAGGGGAAATTACCTTAGACATCAAAGCTGAAGGAACGATGATCACTTTATATGCCTATCATGAGAAAAAGATTATCTTGGAAAAAAGGATGCTCTTCCTCATCAATAAATACGACCTCGTGAATGATAAGGAAGTACTTAAAGAGTATGAAACCCAGCTCAAAGAGCAGATTATTACGTTTTTTAAAAATAAGAAATGCTGAACGAAAATCACGAAAAAACTTCTGGACGAGAATATCTTCACCATCTCCGCGGCGACTCACTACGGCATCAACGAATGGTTGAAAAGGACTCTTGCATTGCTACGAAATACTAAACCAGAAGAAGTGTATCATATAGAGAACGTCACAACAGAGACGCCACAGGAAGAGAAGGTGGTCATGATCACAGAGATCACTGACAAGGAAAAGAAAGTGTTATTGGACGAAGGATATATCGATCCAGGAACTTATGAATATGCTCATTGCTGGGAAATCCGTGATCCAGAAATCTGCAAGATAGTGCGGATGACACGATGGGGGAATCCTGAAGCAGAAAACCATTTCCGGAAAACCATGGATCAGCAATGATTTCTTTTGACCTTCGATCTCGCAGGAATACAAAAATGAGATATCTTGAAAATTATCAGTTATTACGCAGGGAAAGAGGATAGGTACATCGTGTATTAAGAAATGGAAACGTGGAAACCTTGCCTACCCATCGTAGTTCTACGAGGCGCAGCGACAGGCAGGTGTGGAAACATGGAAATGTGGAAAAATGACGCGTCCTCGAATGAGGGAAAGTCAAAAAGACACCATCACTTTTCAACCTTTCAACAGTATTTATTTTAATCATCCCATAAAATAAGAATGTATACAATTCTTAGCATAAGCGATAGCGACAAACATCGGAAATCTGTCGTAGACGAATATGCCAAACGTCTCGGTAAATCAGTCAAAATTATAGATCTCAAGCCGAGCAAAAACGGAAGCAAACAGCAGATCATATCTGCCGATACGGAAAATATTATCGCTCATCTCCAGAAAATTTCTGATACAAAAAAGATTCTCCTTTCCAAAGAAGGGAAACAATTGGACACATTAGCGTTGCATAAACTTCTTACGAACCAAAACGCCGTCTTCATTATCGGCTGACCGTATGGTTTGGATGAACAGAAATTAACTACATATATAGATAGTAAGATTTCTTTCGGCGCAATCACTTTGCCACACGGTTTAGCGAAAGCGACCTTATTGGATCAATTGTATAGGATTGGAACTATTGAACAAGGGAAATCATATCATTATTAAATAAGATTTTTCTCTTGCATTTTTAGGAAGAATTATTACACCTGTAATACATTTATTTGATCATCAAAAAAACATGAGAGATATTCTTACTGTTAGCCTGCCAACTGATAGATTGCAATGGATAAAAGATATCGTGAAAAAGAGGAAATTTAAATCCGTGAGCGATTATATCAATTTTAGTATAGATCAAGAACAGAAAATGATTTCAGAAGATCAGGTTCTGATTTTTGCTAAACAGGCAAAAAAGGAATATGCTACAGGCAAAACTCATAGTGGATTATCTGCGTTACATAAGATTGCATGAAAATAAATAATATCCATTACGGCAAACATTTCGTCAAACAATTTGAACTCTTGCCGAAATATATCCAAATCAAGTCGCTGGAAAAACTTGAGATTTTTGTAAAAAATCCTTTGCACAATAGTCTGAGACTTCATAAGTTACAAGGGAGACTAGACGGTATGCGAAGCATTAGCATAGATAGAGAATATAGGATTATTTTCCAACCTCAGGATAATGATGATGTCTTACTTATCTCTATTGGCACACATTCTATCTATGAGAAATAAACCATTGAGGATGGGAAAAATTATCGTCGCTAGATTGTATTGACATTTAATAATAAATATATATAGTGGATGTATGCATTTTCAAAAAAAAATTAGAAACATAATATAAAAAAATAAAAATAAAAGAAATGACAAAAAAAATTAAAATCTTCGGATTGATTATCGGGATGATGATCTCCGTGCAATTAGTATTTGGACAAAAAACTGCTCCTCCACCATCAGATTCAGTTTATTGCTTTGTAAGCTGGTTCTCTCAGGCAGAAACATTCTCAGCTGAGAATGCAGTAGTCAAGGTTCCGAGTACCTTAAAGCCGATGGATGTTTGGAAAATTATAGAAAAGACACATTCGGTTTTTTATTTCATAACCTGTATAAAGTTAGGTTATGAATATGCACCCATTGAATATGATTACAATCCAGGTACTACTGACAGTAGTATCAAATGGCAGATTGATTACGTCATAAAAAAATCAGATACTACAACATCTCAAGGAGTAGGCACAATAACGACAGCAAATGATGCATTGTCCATACCAGGTATAGAAAAATTTATAAAAAAAACTGGATACGGAGAGAATGAAACAGTCATCATTACCAACTTCAGAAAAATCGAATAAAGAATTCTTAAAAAAATGAAGCAAATGCCTTATTAGTACAAAATAATCCTCTTGGAATCCCATGGGGATTATTTTTAATTATTCTTTTTTGCAATTACTTAGGAAATCCCTATAGTCCAACAAAAGAAAAAGATGTCTAACAAAAATATAAAATTTATGAAAGCAAAAAAAATCATTTTTTTTGGTAGTACTCTTGCTATGGTTGAAGATTACATTGATCTTCTCAAGAGAGAAGGATTCCAGGCAGAATTTTTAAAGACTGACAAAGCATTACTTGCGTGTCTTTCCAAAGAATCTATGAATATTGATCTCATCATTTCCGAACTTATAATAGAAGGTATCGGAGATCACAACACATTTTTCGGAAGAACCACAGATCTCTTGGACAACTGCGCCGCCATATTGGCGGACGAACTTGAAAAGATACATTTTAAAGGGAAGCTGATGATCATGACCAACTGGTATAAAACGCCCACATTCAAAGAAGCAAAGAAGGATAAAAGATTTGTTAAGATTCTTACTCAATTGAATACACTTCCTTCAGATTTGTTTGAAATTATCAAAGAGGAACTTGGCTAATGCCTTATGATCTAATTATTGATGCTATGTGCTCATAGTATTGGTAATTAGATTTTTTTTATATTTGCGATTCTTTTGCAATTTCGCCCCAAATCCCTATATCTTTCCTGAAGCATGAAATTTACGAATGGTTGTTTAGATAGATTATATCGACTGAATGTCGAAAAGTGGAAAGATGGAAACCTTGCCTACCCATCGTAGTTCTACGAGGCGCGGCGGCAGGCAGGCGTGGAAAAATGGAAGGGTGTAAGAAGCCCGGCCACATTTCCATATTTCAACCCTTCAACCTTTCAACTTTCGATCTCCGACCGATATAATCCGTCTACGACTCTCTGAATTTCTGTTCATTTCTATCATTTTATTTTCCTTATTTTTCACTTATGGCAATTACACCCAAGAAATTTGACGTACATCAAAAATCCTTCGACCGGGAAGGGAAACAAATCTCGTTTGAGACCGGAAAACTCGCAGTCCAAGCAGATTGCTCCATTAGGACGCAGTTCGGGGAGAATGTATTTCTCATCGCGACCGTGATGGAAGTCAACCCAAGACCTGATTCAGACTTTTTACCTCTTATGATAGATGTCAGAGAGAGTTTTTCTGCGGCAGGCAGACTCGGCGGCGCAGCATACAGAAGGAGAGAAGGCAGACCATCAGATCAAGCTACTTTATACTGCAGGATGGTAGATAGAGCGCTCAGACCTATGTTCCCCAAGGGAATGATCAACGATGTCGTGATTACGATCACTCCGTTAGCTATGGATCAGGAATCCGATTCCGGTGTGGCGATGATTATCGGATCATCATTATCTATTATGGCTGGAGGAATACCGTTTGACGGACCTGTAGGCGCAGCGCAGATCTGATATATCGATGAGAAATTCATCATCAATCCTACCAAAGCTGAGGTTATAAAAAGCACCCTAAACCTATTAGTCGCTGGGAAGAAATGATCTATCAATATGATAGAAAGCGATGGTAATGAAGTGCCAGCCGATCTAATGAAAAAAGCATTCGAAATCGGACAGAAGGCGATCGACCAATCTTGTGATTTCCAGATGGAATTCCTCAAGAAATTAGCTATCACGAAAAAAGAGATCATCTACAATAAGCCATCAGAAGACTTGATTTCTTTCATCAGCAATATCCTCACCAAAGATAAACTCAACGCTATGGCTGGCAATAGCAAAGTGCCGTTCAATGATTTATTTTCACAGTACGAAAAAGAAGCATTAGAACTCTGTAAAGAGCATATCGCAGATGCCAACAAAGAAGATTTCACCGAAGTGAAGGTCAAGATGGCCGTATTCGCAGTAATCAAGAAATTTATCCGCACTCGTACCTTGGAAACAGGCAAGAGAATAGATGATAGAGATCAGAAAGATATCAGACCGCTCTATACAGAAGTCGGACTGTTGCCGAGAGTGCATGGATCATGATTGTTCTGGAGAGGGGATACTCAGGTATTGAGCACCGTCACATTAGGCGGACCCAAAGAATATCTTATCTTAGACGACACAGAGAATTACAACGTGCATCAGAGATATATCCACCATTACAATTTCCCTCCCTATTCTGTCCACGAAGCCAAAGCCATGAGAGGAACAGGAAGGAGAGAGATCGGTCATGGAAGATTGGCAGAGAAGGCATTGGAAAGATTGTTGCCTACGATGGAAGAATTTCCGTATACTATCAGAGTAGTATCTGAATGTTTGGGTTCGGGTGGGTCTACTTCTATGGGATCTGTCTGCGGATCGACGCTTGCCTTGATGGATGCTGGAGTGCAACTCAAAAAACCGGTCGCAGGTATCGCGATGGGATTAATGACTCAGCATGATGACAATGATATCATCACTAAATATCTTGTCCTCAATGATCTGATGGGCACAGAAGATTTTACCGGAGATATGGATTTCAAAGTTGCAGGGACTAAGGATGGAATAACTGCCATACAATTGGATACCAAACTCAAAGGATTGACGATGGATATCATCCATGAAACAATAGATAGAGCATGTGAAGGATATGTCGAGATCATGGATTTCATGCTCCAGACGATAGACAAGCCAAACGCTGAACTCAGACAATATGCACCAAAGATCAGGATCATCCACATTAAACCAGATAAGGTAAGAGAAGTGATCGGAAAGGGTGGCGATGTAATCAATGGTATCATCGATAAAAATCCAGGCGTCAAAATAGACTTCGAAGATGATGGAACGTGTTATATCGGTCATAAAGATAAGGAGGTAATCGACAAAGTGGAAGCGATCATCATGGAAATAGCAGCAGACCTGGAAGTAGGACAGGAATTTGATGCAAAGATTAAGAGGATAGAAGATTATGGCTTATTTGTAGAGCTTCCTAAGAAGAAAATGGGACTCTGTCATATCTCCAATCTCGGATCCAGATATGAGACTCCCTTGACCAACCATTTCAAACTCGGCCAGGTGATCAAAGTGAAGATCAAAGGCATAGATGCAGATGGGAAAGTAGCAGTGATAAAGGTTAATTAAAAGACTAAAAAAATTAAAATATTAAAAAATTAAATCTTTTAATCTTCAAAATCTTTTAATCTTCAAAATCTTTTAATCTTTTAATTCGTTCCAATGAAACTCATCAAAAACCTCTTATCCTTAGTCATTATCGCCATCATCATCCTCCTCATCGGTCGATGGTATCTTGGCGGATTCTCTACGCCTATAGCTACAGAAAAGCCTATGGGACCATATACTATGGCATATGTGAATTTTACCGGTGCATACAGCAAAGTATGACCAATTATGACCAAACTCTATGATGCACTTTCTGGCGCAGGAATCGTTTCTTTTACCGGTATTGGCATCTATTATGATGATCCAGCCGTTATTTCCGGTAAGAATCTCAGAAGTGAGGTCGGTGCAGTTGTAGATTCTATTGATGCCAGGAAATTGGATAAAAACTCTGCTGATTACAAAATTAAAATCGTTAATGGCTGAAATAAGGTTGTCATCGAATTTCCATACAAAAACACCTTTTCTTATATGGTAGGACCGATCAAAGCATATCCTATCATGACTACATATATGACAGAGAAAGGATATAAACTTGAAATTCCAAGGATAGAACTCTATGATATGGTAGCTAAGAAGATCTATTTCATGGCAGATATTATAAAATAGTTCAGAGTTCAGAGTGCAGAGTTAAGGAATTTTACAAAAACGCTGCACCATACACTCAAAAAAAGGATATCCTCGTGGCGTCTTTTTTCGGATAAATGACCATAAAAAACAATGTCAATGAAACAATGTCAATGATATATTTATATAAACAATATAATTACATATTTTTAGGTGCTAGTTATAGTCATTTTTTTGATAAATCCAGAAAAAGAAATATACTTAGAATATGGTTTATCGCTTCACCAATTCATCATTTCATCCATGACGCCATTATATCATATTCATCATCATATCAAAAAGCACCACAAGAAATACCTCTTGTGAGTTTTCTGATCATTTGCTATCGTCAAAGCAGTGATGCTATTCGCTGGATTTTTCGGCTTGCTGCAAGGAAACAATACCTTCGCAACAACAATGGAAATAGACAATATGGAATATTCTTCTGACGTCAATGCTCAAACTGCGTATGTTACTAATGGTGTCGGTACGGTCACTGGAGGTGATCTCATAAGTCAAGACGATGGATATACTTGGCATGGTTTTTATAATAATGGTACATTTACTACTGATATTCCTCTAGTGGTTACTATAATTGCACATGGTGGTGGTGGTGGCGGCGGTGTTATTGCAGGCAATGGTGGTGGTGGTGGCGGTGGTGGTGCTCACAGTACATTATATAATTGGAGTGCTGCTGCTTGAAGTTATGCAATAGTCAGAGGTACAGGAGGGGCAAATGAAATAGATGGTAGTAATTCAACCTTTAATTCAACTACTGTGGTTGCTGCTGGTGGTAAAAAAGGATTAGATAATACAGGATGAGTTGGTGGTGCTATAGCAGATTGTGTAGGAGATGACAAATATAAAGGAGGTAATGGAGGCAATGGGAATACTACTGTAGATGCAGGTGGCGGTGGTGGTGGAGCTGGAAATACAGCAGGCAACTGACATAATGGTACATCAGCTACTACATCATTACCTGGAGCTGGAGGAGCTGGATGGGCAGGCTTCACCGATGGAGGTACCATTACTGCCACTAATGGCAATCCCGGAAATTATACTTATTGGCACGCTACTCATGTTAAATATTGGGAAGGTGGTGGCGGTGGAGCTGGTGGTGCAAATGGTTATCACGGCGGTAATGGTGGATACAATGGCGGTGGCGGTGGTGGAGGCGAAATAGCTGGTGGTGGTATAGGTGGAAATGGTTCTGTTGTGATATATTATTTTACTACTGATTTGACACTTTTACAAGCCTATTCAGAATCCACAATTAAAACACAAGGAGATCATTCTTTAAAAGTGATCGCAAAAACTACAAGTCTAAATAAACAATTAACCAGAACTATAACATCTCCAATAGATTTAACAGATATAAATACTATAGAATTTGATGTTTATGCTGGTAGAGTTGGAAGTAATTTGAAGCTAGGAATACACGATGCTGGAGGAACCACAACGGAAATAACCCCAAACATAACCTCAGCTAATGCTTGGCAGACAGTGACCTGGGATATTTCAGGAGTGACTAATACTAACAAAGATGCTATAGATAAAATTATCATAACAGTAGTCAACGCTGACGCAGCTAATACTTTTTATATTGATGGCTTTGATATAAGTGATACTACACCACCAACTGCTCCAACATTGCTTTCACCGACAAGTTGAACTTCATTAGCTACAGGAACGGTTACCTTGCTACGAAGTGGAGCTACTGATGCATGAGGTATGAGCTGATATATACGGCAGATAAGCACGTGAGCGACTTTCGACACTATATTCAATTCATGATCAGTTGCTACGACAGGGAAAACAATTACCTGACTTATGGACACTACCTATTATCGAAGAGTCTATGCTTTTGATATTGCGGGCAATACATGAAATCGAAGCTCAACATGGAATTTTATCGTGGATACTACTGTACCTACCGT
>JBBABI010000003.1:0-38109 GCA_041679065.1 Candidatus Absconditabacterales bacterium | reverse complement strand
TATATAGGTTGCTTGGGCGTCATCTTCTACGATAATCAAGGTATGCTCAAATTGTCCTCCTGCATAGGTATTCATGCGGAAGTAGGCTTGCAATGGTTCGTCCAATTGCACTCATTTCGGTATGTAGACAAAGGTTCCTCCGCTTCGCACAGCTCCGTGTAATGCTGCAAACATGTGGTCGGTAGGCGGAACTAATTTCATGAAATGCTTTTTGATGATTGCTTCATGGGTATGCAATGCTTTGGGTAAGTCTTCAAAGATAATCCCTTTCTTTGCTCGTTGCTCTTTGATTTTATGATAGACATTGAGCGAATCGTACTGCCCCCCTGCCCCGGCTAAATATTTTCTTTCTGCTTCCGGGATACCGAGTCTTTCAAATTTTTTTTTAATCTCTTCTGGGACATCTTCCCGGTTGGTTGCATTTCACGTATTATCTTGATGTGGTTTGGCGTAATAGATGATGTCGTTGAGATTGAGTTTAGAAAGATCGCGACCTCGGGAGGGAAAGTTATATTGTTGAGGTGGATTTGAGGTGATTTGGGGATTTGTTTGGGGGATTGGGAGATTTTTTTGGGGATTGGGAGATTGTTGAGGAGATTGGGAGATTGTTGAATTGTTAATCTCCATATCTCCATGTAATCCCCACGTCTCCTCGAATATTTTAAACGATGCTAATCTAAATTCAAGCATCCGATCTGGTTCTTTCTGATCGGCAGAAATTTTTCTTACGGTAGACTCTGTCAGTCATTTGAGGTAGACTTCGTATGTAATGGTATCTGACGATTCTAATGTCGACTTGAGTGACATATTATGGTCTATAATTAAAAGATAAGGTATTATATTCTCCTGTATCATAGGCATGTATGCCATCTTCTTGTCGGAGAATGAATTCTTTGATGCCTACGTCCAGCGCCATTTTGCTGCAGATCGTGCAGTATGGTTTCTTGCTGTGTTTGATATTCCCTTCTTGATCTATCCTTATGAAATAGAGTGTAGATCCTATAATCTTGTCCGGATGATTTCTTAATGCATCCATAATCGCTCTCTGTTCTGCATGTACACAGCAGGTCTTGTCAGTCACTTTCTTATCGTACTGGTCTTTGTGGATATCGCACCTCCTTTGCTCTGGCTGATCTGCTGGCGGACTATTATATCCTGTACCGATAATTTCATTATTTTGAACTATGATACTGCCACATTTCCAGCGTCAGCAAGTTGCCTGATGTGCGATTTGGGCGGCTTGCTCCATATAGCCTTTTGCTTGCGTATATTCTGTTCCGGTGAGATATTTCATATTTTTGTGTTTATTTACTAAATCTTTTTATCCGTTTGTATGTTTCTTCAAAAAGCTTTTCTTCTGTTCATTTTACATCGAAACAATGTCCGGCTCACACTATTATGCTCAATTCTTTTGGTTTATTCGCTGCTTTATAGTATGCCACTTTATTGTATTTCTTTCAAACTTGCAATCAGTTCCCTGCACATATTATTTTGATTGGTACATGTATTTTACTAATTCTTTCCAAATGTTTTTGGGGATTGATCATGAAATCTTTGTACATGGTTGACCCTATAATGTGGATGATCCCATCTCATCGATCTATATTGTACATATGTGTTTTGGAATTGTAGTGTACGTCGTCCAATAATTCTTTTCCTCCAATGGAAGCATCTCGAAGTATGATTCCAGTAATTCTTTTAATGTTTGAATATAAAATTGTCAATCAGCCAAAACTATGTCCTACAATAAAAATTTTTTGTTTCATTTTTTCGAAATGTTTGATTACTATATTTAGGTCATTTACGTGATTTTTTAGGTTTACCTCTTTTAATTTTCTTTCTTGTTTCTTTTCTCCATAGAGATTAAATCTATATGTGATATATCATTTATCAGTAAAATATTTTGCACTATTTGGAAGCATATGACTGTCAAAATTATCTGTTAATCCATGAACAAAAATAATTAGTCCATTAGATTCTCCCTTGGGGGTATTTACTGTCCCATAGATAATCTTTTTGTCTTTTGTTTTGATATTGAGTTCCTTTTGCATGTTGTTATTTATCTAATTAAATCATTCTTTTTTTATTTTTTCAATAAGTTTTTTGTCTCATTTGGTCTTAATGGCTCAGTTCTCCATAATAAATACTTCGTCGATAGGAATATGTTCAATTATTTTAAATAGATGCGTGATGATGATTAAAGAATTCTTTCCATTATTTATTTTCGCCAGAAGTTTGGCAATGGTTTTGAATGCATCCACATCCAATCCGCTGTCTATTTCATCCAGGAAAATATAGGTGGGTTGCAGGAGCTTAAGCTGGAGTATTTCCAATTTTCTCCTCTCTCCTCCGCTGAATCATACGTTGACCTCTCTCCGCAAGAAATCCTTGTCTAGTTTGATTTCAGCAAGCATCGGTTCTATGATAGTTTTGAATTGGAGGAATGATGTCGCGGTTCAATTTTTAGCATCATAGAGCGATCTCAGGAATTCAAATACCTTAACTCATTTAATCTCTGGAATGTGTTGAAATGCCAGGAAGATTCATAGTTTTGCTCTCTCATGCGGAAGCAACTTCAATATATCTATGGTTTTTTTTCAACTCTGCATTCTGCACTCCCCACTCTGCACTCCATATTTCGGGTTTCACATTATTGTCATGGCGAGTGATGATTTCCCTGATCCATTCGGCCCTATGACGGCATAATTTTTTCCTGGTGAAAATTGCATGCTTACTTTATTTAGCACTTGTTTTTCTTGGACGGTGACGGTGAGGTTTTTTATGGATAGCATGAATGGTTTATATGCTAATAAAATAATGTGGGTTCCGGCTGCAAACCGTAACGCCGGAACGACGATGATATCTATTGGAAGTCGCCGGTGTTGCCGTAGAATTGGTAGAATAGACTTTGGACGTAGTCGAATCCGCTGTAGGTAGGATCAGTTTTGAGTCTCTGTATCTGTCTGATCCGTATCTTATTTTTTTTATCGATGGATTCCAGAAGTTTTTGGTCTTGAGCGTTGAGAGGAATATATTGTGGTGTATTGCTGTTGCTTATTCCTGATGCGGTTTCTTGGCGTTGAAGATTTTTACTGAGACTAGCAAGGAGTTTATCAATTGTATTCTGAATGCTTTCGTTAATTTGTGAGTCGTTTTTTGTCTGTTGGCAGAGTGCTTGAATATTGTCAGTGTCTTGTGTATCCCATATCGCTAAGCTTTGCTGATGTTGATCGTTAAAATCTGTGAGCATCTTTTTCGTATCGTTCAGATTATCTATGATGGTTGAATCTTGGTCGTGGAGGCATAATGCAGGATTGATCCTTTGTTGCATATATGTTCTTGCTTGATATGGACTCTGTTGAGCCAGCGCCTCTTTTAAACTTTGTAGATTCTGATCGCTGGTAGAAAGTGTCTGTTGCCGCTGTTGGAAACATTCATCTGGCGTGATCGCTTTATCTTTCTGTAATGCGATATTTTCTGTGTCCATCATCTTTTGGGTTGTATTTATCGTATTTTGTAATCATGAAAGATCTTTGATGATAGTATCAGAGATAACATAACAGGTTTTTGCGGTAATGACGATATCCAACTCCTCTACTGTCTGGAGGTTCTCATTGATGGCTTGCGAAAGATTTCTATCGTTTTGCAACTCTTTGGCAAAAAGGAAATCATTCTTTGCATCAGTGATGAGTGTATCTGCTTCCTGCAGTCAAGAAAAATTATTTTGAGATGCTTGAGTGTATGCGTTCACTGTCTTGATGATTCCACGATTGTATCGATCTTGAGCGTTTTCTCAGGTAATGAGCGCCAAAGCTTCAGTATATCTTCCTGATTGAATAAGGATATAAGCATTGCTATCCATGATGCTTTTTTTCTGTGCTTGTGGTAGATGCATTATTCATCAAGAAATAAATTCCTTATTGAGTAATGGGAAAATGCTTTCGCTTTTTTTCCATTGCGAAAGTTGCGAGATTAGGTATCCTGTAAAGAAGATGGTAATAGCGATCGTGATGATTGTTCAGATTTTTATCTGTTTCTTTCTGTGCATTATTTGCGAATACTATACTAAATATATCGGAACCTGCTTGCCGCAGGCTGTTCTGTGTTTAGTATATCCTAAGCGTCATTACATATTCACGTTATTAATCGTGTTATAGTACTCTATACTTTTTATGTAACATTCACATTCTAGTAGACGCTTAGTATAAAAAAACTATTTTCCACTGGAGAGAATAGCTATTTCCTGGATAACTTCAATTTTAATTTTTGAACAAATATCCTCACCCCATAGTCTTTGAATCAGTTTTACCTCACCCCGTCCCTCTCCCTCAGGAGAGGGCGTCTTGGCTCTCTATCTCCCCTCTCCTTGAGGAGAGGGGTAGGGGGTGAGGTAAAGTGAAAAGAAATTAGAATTGGTATTTCTTCAAGGTGTCGTTGATGGTCTGCAATTCTGTCAGCACATTGTCACTGATGACATCAAAATGGTTGATGAGCGTATCTTGTTTCGCAGATATGAGGTCATATTTCTCTTGCAGTAATCCTTCATAGAATGTGAGTTTGTCTAAGAGATATACCTTAGCATTATATTCTATTCTTTTTTGTGATGCGCAAGCATCATTTTTAATGGATTCTTGAAGCGCTTGTTCACTGCTATTCTGATCATAATTGTTTACGCTTTCAAAGTATTGTTTATCTGTATTGGTTTTGTCTACTTTACATGAATTCAATTCTATTTTGATGAGTGATAATTCTTGTCCCATAAAAATTATGATGCTTTTTCCTTTTTCCAGATATTCTTGTGATTGAGTAAGATATTTATTTAATGTCTCTTGTTTTTTGTCACTCAATTCCAGTGCTTGGATAATATCTGTTTTTACGAGTTCTTCGGTGGTTTTTAGTGCCGACAAAGCATCGCTTTCTGGATTTATATCTCCGAGTATTTTCGCTATGTCTAAATGGATTTTTATCATCTCGAAACTCAAATTATTGAGCAATAATGAATTAGCTGTTTCGCTAACAGTTCATGGTTCTTCGTAAATGACTGTTCCGAGTCCTTCAGGCTGTTGTGCAAAACAGACCATTCCTAGGAGTGTACACATTGCTATTGTGGGAAGAAGTTTTTTCATGAGTGGGTAATTATTTAAGTAAAATTTCTGATTTTCTACATTTGTCATGGTGAACTTGTCTATCGGCAGGCCGAACGAGAGTGAGGTAGCTTGTCTCGCAGATCTACCTGTCGGTAGACAGGACTGCGTGGGTGGTAATCTAACTTGTGCGAATTATTTGGATTGCTTCTCCGCCTAGGCGGATCGCAATGACTTGCGATTTTCAAACAAATCTATTTGATTACATTTACCAAGTCTGCCATAGGGATAAGGATTGATCACATGATGACGCCTATCACTCCTGCAATTACTACCATCAATAATGGCTGCAGAAATTCCATAAGAATATCTATTTTGGTCTGGACAAGATCACGATAAAATTCTGACATTTTGGTGAGCACCTCTCCTATATTTCCTGTTTCTTCCCCGACATGAATAATCTGTATGAGAATCGGATCAAACAACGTGGATCCTTCCATAGATTCTGCGAATCCAAATCCAGCTTCAAGATTTGTTTTTATTTCCTTAGCTTTTCTTTTGTAGAAAAAATTTGAGAATGAATTAGTCATAAGCTGAAGCGACATAATAGGATTGACTCCTGCACCATACAGTTGCCCCAGAAGTCTGGAGAATCTGAACATATACAGGGTTTTGATGACTCCCGCCACGGCAGGTATGCTTAACATGATCTTATCGATGAAAATCTTGAATGGCAGGAAATATTTGTACAGAAATTTATACAATATGATGCCCCCGAGTAAGATAAAGAGCAATACGTATCGTGTATTTTTTATAAAACTTGATACACTGAGCATAAATTTGGTTATTCCTGGTAATGATTCCTGTGATGGGAACATACTTACAATAGTCGGTATGACATAGAGTAGAAGAATAATCACTGCTATGATGGCAAATACGATAAGTATAGCTGGATACGTTATCGCTTTTTTTATCCTTTGATTTATTTTCTGATTATTTTCTCCTTCATCAGCTATCTGCTGCAGGATTTTTGGTAGATTCCCCATAGTCTCTGCTGACTGGATAAGCGCTATTTCATCTTCATGGAAAAAATAATCATGATTGGTCATGGCTTGAGAAAGCGTGGATCATTGCGTCAATTGGTCTATGATATCTTGAATGATCATAACTAATCATTTATTGCTTTCTGAATTTCTGATGGAAACTAATGCATCTCTTAGTCCAAGACCTGCTTTTTGGGCTACGGACAATAATCTAAAAAAATTGGTTTTATGTTTAAGCTTAGGTGCATAGAACCTTTTGATGATAAACTTTTCAAAGAAATCTGATTTGAGGATGGTGTTTTGCATTGGCATATCATGGGAGTAGAGATAAATAGTGTTTGGATTGTATTGTCTGTTGTGTATTAGCCCTAACGGGCGTGTATTTGGCTGGCGCCGTGTATTTCGCTTTGCTGTTATTGATGGGTTTAATACACACGATCCGCCTAGGCGGAGAGTAAATAACAATTAATACACGAGAGCGTAGCGAACAAATATACTGAGCCCGCCTATGTGGGCGATTCTATTCCTTATCAAACTTCGCTTTCACGTATCTATAGACTTCATCTAGTGTGGTCCAACCTTCTATGATTTTGAAGACACCGTCTCTTTCCAGATTGATCATGCCTTTGCTGAGCGCATAATTTTCTACTTCGAGAGCAGATTTTCCTTCTAGTAGCATATTCTTTGCTTCGTCATTGAAGTCCAATATTTCAAAAAGTCCTACTCTGCCTTTGTATCCTGATCCTCCACAGACAGGGCATTTTTCTCCTGTTTTCGGATCTTTGCCTGTTCAGATAGTCACTTTTCCATTTTTTATGAAATCATTTCGTTGCTGTTCAGTGATCTTTCTACTCATCACTTCTTTTTTGAGCAATTCTTTGTCAAAATTTCTGAAACTTTCTCTCGCATAGATATATTTAGGATTATCCTTTACGGAAATTTTTGTGCTGCAGTGAGTACAGACTTTTCTGGCAAGTCTTTCTGCCATAACGAGATTAAATGTGCCTACAAGCATATATGGTTTAGAACCCAGATTATAGACTCTGGTTATGGTTTCTGATGATGAATTGGTATGGACGGTAGAAAATACCAAATGTCCGGTCATTGCTGATTCCATGGCCATATCCAGTGTTTCCTTATCGCGGATTTCTCCTACCATAATGATATCCGGATCTTGTCTGAGTCCTCCTCTGAGTCCATTGGCAAAGGTGAATCAGATATCTGCTCTGATCTGCGATTGGTTGAGTCCTTCTATCTTATTTTCTACTGGATCTTCGTAGGTGATGATATTCACTTCTGGTGTATTGATATATTGTAGGCAAGCATAGAGCGTTGTCGTTTTACCTGATCCTGTAGGTCATGTCATGAGGATAATCCCGTTTGGATATGCTAGATGTCTGTAAATGATGCTTTTATTTATTCCTTCGATTCCGAGTTCTTCCAATGATAAAATCTCTTTGGATTTATCTACGATACGCATGGATAAATTTTCTCCCCGAACGGTAGGAAACGTGTTTGCACGGAGATCAATCTCCTTATTGGTCAGCGTTGTGTTTGATACTCTCGCATCCTGAGGAATCCTTTTCTCATCTGGTCTCATCTGTCCGGATTCTATCTTGAATTTGGAGATAATGCTTTCATGGAGATTTTTGGGATACTGGACTAATTCTTGCATGAGGCCATCAATTCTTATCCTGATCCTGCAATAATTTTCCATAGCTTCGATATGGATATCTGATGCTCCCATTTCTACAGCAACAGTCAAAAGATTGTCGAATATCTTCACGACATCTGATTGGACGATAGCTTCATCTAACTTACTCTTATAATCGACTTCTACCATATTAATTAACTTACATACTAAAGAGATGTATGATTCATGATGCATGATAACTAAATAATATCTTGCATCTTGTGTCTTGAATCTAGTTTTAGTTAATTATATTCGGAAATGCCAAAAAATGCAAATTTTTGAGGGTAATTTGAGGGGATTTTGGATGGTTTTCTGGTTTTGGGGCTGTTTTTCCTTTTTTTTTCTGTCTGAATAAGTAAAAAATAGGCTGTCTTTATTTCCTTTTGGTCTGGATGTCGGCGGATTTGGGTGTTATCATCGTAGGAATCGTTATCGGTCTTGTTTTGGGGTATCTTTTTGCAAGGATTTATTTCCTCATAAAGATGAAATCTAGCAGAAAAGCTGCCGTTTCTCAGTCTCGCAGCGTGACGCTTGGCTATGTCCATGAAAAGATGGCTCCTCTGCTCCCTAATTTTCCTTATCATTACAAAGATTTGATGTTTCTCGGGAAATGAGTAGATTATCTTGTCTTTGATGGTATGAGTGCTGGGAATCTCAAGAAAATCGTCTTCCTGGAGATCAAAACAGGTGTTTCTAGTTTGAATAGGAATGAGCAGATGATCAAGAATTGCCTGGAACATGGAAATGTATCTTATCAGGTACGAAGAGCAAATATTAAAAGATTGTAAAAAATCGTACAAAATCGTACAAAATTGAGGAAGGTCGAGAAATGGAAATGTGGAAACGTGGAAGTGTAATAAAGGGTGGTAGTTAAGTGGCGACCGAAGGAAGTCCAGCAGAGCTGGATATCATGCTAGCCCTCCAGCTCCGCTGGATAAACTCCGCCAGATAATGTTTAAAAGTATTTATATAGGGCCATAGTTAAGTCTATTCAATGAAATAGGGTCGTGGTGAAATGGTATCATACTAGCCTCCGAAGCTAGTGGCGTAGGTTCGATTCCTACCGACCCTGAATTAACCCGCCTAGGCGGGAGTGTTAAGTTTTAAGTGTTAAGTTTTAAGTGTTAAGTTTTGAATGAATAAAAAATTAACAATCATATTCGCTTATCTCAAAGAACTTTTTCCTGATGCGCAGACGGAGCTTCATTACGCTACTCCTTTTCAGCTTCTCGTTGCAGTAATGCTGTCTGCTCAAGCTACCGACATCCAAGTCAATAAGGTGACATTAGCCTTATTCAAGGATATAAAAAAGCCTGAAGATCTTTTGATTATGTGATTGAAGGCATTTGAACAATCAATAAAATCTATTAATTATTATAAAACTAAAGCGAAACATATTTTTGCTACGGCGAAAATAATGAATAATGAACAATGAATAATGAACAATGATGGTAAAAAATATAAAATACCCAACACGCTTGAAGAACTCATGCAGTTGCCTGGCATCGGCGTAAAGACTGGGAAATTGATCGCTCATGTGCTATATGATAAGCCGTATATCGCTGTAGATACCCATATCCAGAGAGTGGCGAATAGATTGTGATTGGTCAAATCCACTTCTCCGGAAAAGACTTCAGAGTTGCTTGAAAAACTTATTCCAGATAGTTACAAAGATTTTGCGCATCATGCGTTAGTGCTTTTCGGTCGTTATTATTGCACTGCCAAGAAGCCAAAATGTGGAATGTGTAAATTAAAGAATATCTGTTTATATTACCAGACTACTGTCATTGCGAGCGTAGCGAAGCAATCTAAATGAAGAAAATGATAAAGATTGCCACGCCTCATTTCACCAGCCTACCCATCGTAGTTCTACGAGGCGCGGCGGCAGGCAGGTTCGGCCTACCATAGGCAGGTAAACTCGCAAAGACAAATTGTTTTATATTATATATATTCTTATGATTAAATTGATGGAACCGCAATGGGGAGTGAATCTCCTGAAATCATTATTCGCTTGGATGAATGCCAGCCCATTCTGGTCATATCGGATTCCTGTCTTGGCTGATGCGTTTGTGTTTACGTATCCGGTATATCTCCTGATGCTGTATGGCTATGGAATGGCATTAACATGGAAACATGGAAATATGGAAAAATGGAAACATTGAATGCAATATAAGATTTCTGCGGTATTTATTTTCTGCGGGACGGTATTGAGTTTCCTCGCAAATATTTTTGTCCAGTTTTTCGTAGATAAAGTAAGACCAAATGTTGTTTTATGATTGGCAGATCTTAAGCATGAGACCATCCTCAACGGTTTGATGCCATCCAGCAGTTTCCCCTCGGGGCATGCCGTAGTCAGTATGAGTATCGCATTCGCGTCCATTGCTCGATGAGTAAAAAATAAAGATAAAAAATACTTCCGGTTCGGCGGAGTACTGATCATATTTTCCCTGATAACATCATTGAGCAGAGTGACAACTGCTGTGCATCGGCCGACTGATGTGATTGCAGGAAGCGTTATAGGAATTATTGTTCCGTGGGTTTTGACGAATAAGAAAATATATGGACTGATTGAGTGTCTGGGCAGATGGATAGGGAAGATTATTTAGTTGCTTTTTTTTGCTCCTCTCGTTTAACTTCTAATTTACCATCAGTGTCCTGAGATAAGATAATGGTTCAATTTTCTATATCTCATGTTCTAGTTGTTATGGTTATTGTCTTATCTGTTTCATTTGCTTCTGCTTTATTTGTATTGTTATCTCCATCTGTTGTTGCTAATTTTTGTATAACATCTTTGTATTTGACTGGATCTATCATACTCAAGGTATTTTTAAGGTGTATTTGATTTTTAGTAAATAATCCTAAACTGATATCGTTCTCTGCGGCATTGCGTAAACTAGCAATAAATAAAGGATACTGATCTTTGTCGGTGAGTATTGTTTCAAATGGCGTTAGGATATTTGTTTGATATTCTTTTTGATCGTCTTTAGCATTTTTATTGTAGATAAAGTTATTTGTATAATCAAAAGTGCCATATTTCTTATCTGCTATTTTTCCTATTCCAGTATCTCCTGATAATAATTTTCGATTCTTGGTGAATTTCTCTTTAATTATTTTATCATTTCCACTTTCTTGTAGCTTTTTTTCTTTGTCCGTTCTGGCTTCTTCTGGTAATTTAGTCTCTGTGATGACATAATCTAATTTTTTGCTGCCGGCAAATGCGTAAGAAGTAAGTGCTATGGCTATATCTTTCATGGTATTGATGCTATACAATTGTCTTGTTTCACTTCCCGTTTCTCATAAATCAAATCTTGATATATCTTCTGCTTTTTCTCATATTACTCCAGTGATTTGCTGATTCGCATCGGCAACGGTATCCCATGTTGTCTGATCAGCAAATATCATATCTACAACGTCTTGTCTAGAGTTACTATCTACTGAAGTATTGATTTGGAAATCTCCTTTTGCATTTTTGATGAGATATGATTTCCAATTTTTTTGATCGTTTTTGTTCTCATCTTGTTTGTTGTATGTCTCTATTGCCTTGTAAACGATTGTTGGATCAATGAGTTTATATGAATCATCAGTTGTTAATTCTGTGCTGTATGACGCTAGTATTCCCCTATCAAATTTCTTCTGGAAATATTTACCATCTTTTTTGTCATTAGACATATCTTCATCAAGTAATGTTGTATTATCAAAATCCTTAGTTATCTCTTTTACCTGAGTTTTTTCTTCACTTGAGAGCGAATATTTCTCTTCGTATTTTTTATCTATCTGATCTTTGTATTGATCATAATATTTTCCCAAGAGTTTTTTGGCGAATCATTTCCCTCAGATAAAGCTAAGTACTTCCACGATCACATTGCCATATTTTTCTCGTATATCTGAAGCTCCTTGTTTGATGGCTTCTTGGATGTTTTGTGGTCATGTTACAGAGAGCTGTGATTTAATACCTTCTATATTCTTAATGATTTCTTTCCCTACTTCTGTGGTTTTTGGAAAATCTGGTTTTTGAGTGAGATTATTGAGCTTTGTGTAATTAAGTACTTGTGTCTTGGTATCTGTTCAGAGATATTTTATGTTCTCTGCGTTTACGTTTTTGAGATATACTTGTAGGAGCGAGAGATCTTGCATATTTGTTGATTGCTCTATAACGTAGTCTGTAATTACATTGTAGTAGCCATTTTCTTTGGTGATTTTATCATCTATATTTTTCGTTTGATGAAATTCATGTATCTTTGATAGAAGACCTTTTTCTAAAAGATTTTTTAGATTGTCGGGGGTTTTTATACAATCTTGGAAAGCATAATGCGCTCCAATTTCGTCCACTGCGATAAGTGATTCTAAAATATTATTTTCTTTGAATAAAATTTTCTTCTCTATGGATTGATCTATCTCAAAAGTATAGGTCAATGTATTGTTATCTTCTTTTTTTGTAATTTTATACTCGGTATTTCATATCTTTTTTGTAGTCTCTGGAGGCGTAAGTGGGATGTCTGTATCTTTGTCTTCCCCTTTTACTAATATTTTCCCATCTCATTTAAGAGTAATTATATTTCCATTTATGTTTATGTTTTCTGTGTTATTTTTCGTTTTTTCAGTATCTTTGGTAACTTTTCCTGTGATTGTTTGTTTGATGGTCAATTTTTCATTTTCTGGCTTATTTTTGAATCTTTCTCCTCTTTTTTTGTGAATGTAATCGGTATCTTTACAGAAAAGAATATCTTTTTTCTGTCCATTTGATAATTCTACTTTGATATAATTTTCATCGTATTCTGCTCATGAGGAGCCTCCTTTTATGAGCTTTATTTGTGAGATAGTATTTCCTGTCTCTTTTGTTTGTGCATAAATCGCGATAAGATTTTGGAGTTTTTTATCGTTTGGATTTGAGCTTTCTGGTGTTGCTGGAATGATTTGACTAATGTTATTATCGTCAAATAAGGCATTCCAAGCGTCTTTGTGTATTTCATCGCCTCCAAAAAGTTTGTCTGCAAGAGAATACTCTGGACTCATTACGTTGAGGATGTCTTGGAGTTTTACTTGGGCAGTTTTCTCTGTCTCTTTTATTTTTTCTTTTTCTTTTGTTGCTTTTTTCTCTTCCAGTGCCTTTCTAATAGTTTGTATCTTTCGATCTTCTGATCCATTATCTTTGTTTATCCATGTAATTGTATTTAGATATGCGTCTATTTGTTCTGTTGTTAAGTTCTTTTGTGAAAGATTAACTTCTGATTTATTGTTATTTCTTTGTTGTCCATCATCGACTGTTTGTACATCGAAATATTTTACTATAGCATTTTTTATTTCGTCTTTGTGTCTTTTTGATATTTCTTCAATATTTTTTTTCGTGTCTGTCTTTTCATTATTTTTCTCTTTTAAAAAGTTTACAGCATTGTTGGTGCTTTTTATCTCTGTTGCATCAATGTTATTATCTTTCGTTACATTTTTAATCGTTTTCTCTGCCTCTCTTACGCTTGTAATTTCTGGCGTTTCTCAGTTTCCCATTTTTGCTTTTATAAAAAATTAAATGCTATTGAATATTTCTTCTAGTTCTTTTAACTTCTTCTCATCTTGGATGTGTTCTGTGGCTTCTGATGCCTTGAGTTTATTCATAAATTCTATTGATTTATCTAGTTTTGCTTTTTCGGCTTCATCAGTGATTGCTTGTCTGACTTCTTTGAGCATGACAACAAGCGTATTGATCATTTCATCGCTGACGACATCTCCTTGTATCAAAATTTTCAAATCTTTCGCAGGGGGAAAAATATCTTTGATGAGGTCTATCATTTTGAGAATATATTCTTTCTTGGTCATTGGATTAGATGAAAGATTAAAGATGAAAGATAAAAGATTTGTCTGATGTAATTGTACTCAGAAATGCTGAAAATATCAAAAAAAGACCCATTTCGAGGTCTGATAAGGTTGACATATTGTGTTTATTGCTTCTAATATTGGTTTCTTAAAGAAAATCCCCCTGTCCTCCGGACTTCCCCCTTTCGAAAAGGGGGCACTCGATTTCTTCTATTTTACAATCATTATCTTCCTGCCGATATTCTGGTTTTCTCTCTTGTAGATTTCAGGTATGGAGGATATTTTCCGCTTGAGATCTTGGACAAGTTTAGTTAATTCTGCTTCGATATAATTTTTCCCTGGATAGATAGGTATGGTAAAGACGATCACGGGTTTCTCTGTTTGCCCAGTATAGAGATTATCGATTTGGATGATGAAGTTCTGATAAAATTTAGCGGTTTCTTGCTGGATAGTAGAGATTTCTCTTTCGGAGGTTTCTGCTTTAACAATAGGTCATAACCGTCATTCTGTGATAATTAGATTGGGTAATCTTTTTCAAAAATTATTTTTATCTCGAGCTGAGATAATATCATGTCTGAAGATTTTCAAGGTATGCTCTGGATGATAATAGGGCGTTGTTTTCCATCGAGGGAGATTCTCTTCTATGTGCCTGATATTCATATCTGAGCCGATGAAGTCAAACCCCAGTGCATTAGCTAGGAATCCTGTGGTTCATGAACCAATAAATGGGTCATAAATAGTTAGATTACTTAAATCCTCCGTCTGCTTCGCATCCACCTCCTTTACCAAAGGAGGCAAAAAATTACGTCAAATATTGATCATGATGTGGGTCAATTTGGCTGGCATCATGCCCATTTGCATGCTGCGTGACGGTTTATCGAAATCTATGACTTCATAGAGTTTGATATTCTGGTACTGCTCTACTATGCCGTAGAGTCCGTTGCCTAAGTTGATGAGCTCTTTCCCTTTCTCTTTAATCTCCTTGTCGGTATGGAAAAGATCAACGATCTTAAATCTTCTTATTCCTATCGTTTTTTTGAGATGTTTACCATTTGCTTCTTCTTTGATGCCGATGATTTTGCAGTCCTGCAGCTCTGTCGGCAAGTCTTTTTCCTGGACTACTCTACCCGCCTTGATGATGCCACCGAGTGTAGAAAATCTTTCAGGATATTCGGTTTCAAACGTTATCATTCATTTTTTGGGATAGGAAATATTTGTAGGCTGAACAAGTTGAAGTTCGGCTTTGCTGATCTCGGGATTTTTTCATAATACAGCGAAGAACATTTTCATGGAGTGGAAAGGTTGAAAAATTGAAGAGTGGAAATATTTAAGTTTTAAGTGTTAAGTGATGGAGTTTTTTATAATTAAATCTTTTATAAAAACAACCCTGTCCGCTTTGCGGGCTTGCCAGCTTTGCCGGAAAAGAAAAAATCTGACTTCCCGGTTGCTAAGGGAATGGGCCTGCTTCCCATTGTGTCAGATTTCTCGTGCTTTCTACACCGACTGTTTTTGAAAACATAAATTACTTCACTTGCGTTCGTACTTTATGTGTCAAAAATCGTCGGTATAGATTCGACGTTCGAAAATCCTCAAAAAAGGTTCCCCCGCTGTGCGGGACTGAAGGGACTTTCGTGGCGTCTCATCTATATCTTTTATATATCACACCTTTTTGAAATGAATTAATAATGAACAGTGTATAATGAATCCTTTCCAGGACTAAAGTAATGTAGGTGTTTTTTTTATAAAAAGACTCCACCATTGTTAATTGTTAATTGTTCATTTTCTTCAGTTTAATATCTGCATTCACTTTTTCCAATTTTATCATCGTCTTCTCTATCTCTTCGATACTTCCTTCATTCTTCAATTGCTTGATTTTTTTCTCTAGATCGTTTCTTATCTTATCCAAGACTTCTGATGATTCCTGTGGATTGATGGTCGCTTCAGCACTTACGATGCGAACGATTTTCCCATCCACGAAGGCCATACCCTTGGAGGTACTGATAAAAAATTCTTGAGATGGCTGGATGTATTCCACCGGTCGAATGGTAATGATACCAGGTTTGACTGATGCTACCATAGGCACATGTCCAGCTGAGACAGTCAGCATTCCGCTTTCTGTAGGTAGGGAGATTTTTGCTATGTCTCCTTGATATACCACTTGCGCTGGTGTTGAGATTTTTAGTTTCATCGCTTTTTGTTAGAATCTAAAGTTCTCTGTATTGTATTCGTGTTCGGCGTAAAAGACAAATTTTCGGCTTTATGATCAGTGTTTTGACTTGACATATTGTCTTAAATGATTCAAGATGCAAGATTTTTTATGTATCATGTGTCATGTATCATGTGTCATTCTTCTATTTTGCTTCCTTGTTCAATGATCTTCTGATAAATGCTGGTGTTTCCAAGTCTTCTTCAATGGAAACAACTTCATTCTCTTCTTTGACAAAATCTTTCTTGATGCCTCTAGTAATAAAATTTTCAGATTCTCTTCTCATAACTGGTCTGCCGAGCATATCTCTTTTTGGTTGCTTTAATATTTCTTCTCTGCTTTGTTGTTTGAATCCTGTAGCGATGATAGTCACTTTGACTTCATCATCCATAGTTTCATCCAAAGTCATTCACCAGAAGAAGTTAACATCTGGATCTATAATCTCTTCTACGATAGCTGCGGCTTCTCTCACTTCAGCTGGAGTCAGATCATGACCTCCAGAGACTGCAAAGATAATGCTTGTTGCTCCGTCTAAATTTTCTTCTAATAATGGATTCTCTATCGCTTTTCTCGCTGCTTCCACTGCTCTCTTTTCTCCTGCTCCATAGCCGATACCTAGCAATGCATTTCCTGAATTGGTCATCACTGCTTTGACATCAGCAAAATCGATATTGATATCTCCTGGTTTGACGATCAAATCTGCGATACCCTGGACTCCCAAGAAAAGAATTTTGTCTATCATGGTAAAGGCCTGTTTGAAGGTTGTTTTTTTATCAATCACGTTAAAAATTTTATCATTAGGTATGACGATAAGTGTGTCCACTGCTTCTCTGAGTTTTTGAATTCCTTCATCAGCATTCAATGCTCTTTTTGCTCCTTCGAAACTGAATGGTTTAGTGACGATACCTACCGTCAGTATGCCCATGCCTTTAGCAATATTTGCAATGATAGGCGCTGCACCAGTTGCTGTACCTCCTCACATTCCTCAGGTAATGAATACCATATCGGTATCTTGTAACATGGATTTGATTTCTACCTCGCTTTCTTCAGCAGCTTTTCTTCCTATTTCAGGATTTGCTCCTGCACCCAATCATTTAGTGAGATTGAGTCCGATGTTTATTTTCTTGCTAGCGAGATTAGTCGCGAGATCTTGTGCATCGGTATTGACTGCGACAAATCCTACGCCTTCCAATCCTTCGGAGATCATCCTATTGAGGGCTTTGTTTCCACAACCACCGATTCCCAATACTTTTATCTTTGCTCCTGGGATAAATTCTGGATTAATTTCTTGAATAACCATTTTTTTAATGAATTAAGAGTTAAAATGTGATCGTCATTCCGGCGTTACGGTTTGCAGCCGGAATCCAAATCATCTGGATTGCCACGCCTCACTTCGTTCGGCTCGCAATGACAATTAGAAAAGATCCTTAAAGAATCCTCCTATCTTGCCTACGAAGTCAAAGTTGAGCTTGAATCATGCTCCTTTTCTGCCTTCTGTATATTTATTTGACCGTACATAGGTTCCTAATGCATTGACGAATTGGATATTAGATGAAATATCTCCTAGATTCAGGATGTTGTCTTTGCCATAGAATGTCGCGAGTTTGAAAATGTCTTTTGCAAGCAGATCGAGATTTGGCATTCTTGCGCCGCCGCCGATCAGGATGACTCCTCCTGCTAATCTACCATCTCTATCTAATTCTTTGAGGTGGTTATTTATTTTCATGAAAATTTCTTCGTATCTCGCATTGATAACGTCTGAAAGAAATAACATATCTACCGGGCTTTCTTCTGGAATTCATTTCTGCACGATAGCAGAACCATGTGTTTTTTTGATCTCTTCTGCTTCCTTGATGTCTACCTGCATACCGATAGAAATGTCTTTGGTGACATCTTCGCTTCCGATAGGCAATGTCCCGTATCACAATGGATATCCATCTTCATAGATTACATAACTGCTTTGATTTTTCCCTATATCGATCAAGATAGTTCCTAGATCTTTGTGATCATAATCCAATACCACTTCGCTTGCTGAAATGATGTTTGGGACAATATCGACAATATTCAATCCTACTTTCTCGAAGGTATCTATCAGCCCATTGTAAATGTTTTTTGGGATCATAAAGACATCGGCGATAAGTTCCAATTTTTTCCCTTTCATGCCGATAGGATCTTTTTCCTTTTTGGTTTCGTCGATGACAAAATGGACAGGAACGATCTTTATTGTTTCATAATTGTTTTTGTTTGAAATTTCTGCAATGACTCTAGAAAGATGTTCTACATCATCAGCCTGGATTTCTTCTGTCATGATTCTTTTTTGTTCTACTACTCTATTGACGATCATCTCGGGATGAGAAATACCGACAAATACTTCTTCGATAAAATCTCCTCATAGTTTTTTTACAAACGATTCGGTAATCCTATTGATCGTTTGTACAAATGCTTCTCCGTCAAGGATTTTGCCTTTGCGCATTCCTTGGGTGGGTTCGATCTGTTTTGCCAGGATGACGTCCTTTCCTTCATCGTTAGCGAAAACAACCCCCTTAATGACATCATTACCGATATCAAAAATTGCTTTGATGTCTCTCATGAATTTAGCTTGTTAGTACAAATAAAAAATTTTCAGATATTGTTCATCACCAGATGTATGTAATAGATATAGAAAAACAAATTGATTTTATATGATTGTGATATACTATGGTTATCGGTAGAGAATAGAGTAAAAAACCACTTGATAGCTTAAGGTTAGCTAGTGGTGAATTATTAGTTCTTGACTGTTAATATATGATTTTTTATATCGTCATTCCCGTGAAGACAGGAATCCACATAACATTTATTATGGATTCCGGCTGCAGACTTGTCCACGAAGGTGGGCTTCGTCCTTGACGCCGGAATGACGTTTTTTTGTACAAAAAAAGCCAGACCTGCCTGCCGCCGCGCCTCGTAGAACTACGATGGGTAGGCTGGTTTTCTCTGACTTTAATTGTTGGTTGTATTGCTTCGTCTTTGTATTTTTCTACTCCATAATGTTTTTCTCTCTATATCCCTTGATAAAAACTTCATAGAGCAGATGTACCTTTTTCCTTATGTCGCCGTGGAATTTCAGCATATGTTTATTGATGATTACGCCTCGTCATAGGTCTTTCATCTTATTTTTCTTGTAGATAACTATCGGTAATCGTAAGACTTTTATAAGTAATTCCAAAAGTTGTCATCGAAGTCATCCGCATCGAAATTCCCGGAATTTCTTCCGTTTGGATCTCCCATAGGTTGTTTGGGTTCCTATATTGATGGTATACTTTCCTGGGAAGCCAGGCAGGACACTTTGGAGCCATTTGTTATCCTTATATATGTTCTCATAGCTTTCTTGGTATAAGGAGACAAGATGTGCCAGCCGGTAGATGAAGTAGATGTCATTTTGGGGCAGCATGATATTATAGAGGTTTTGGCTGTCCTGGGTGATATAGAAGCTCAGGCAGAATTTTTTCCTGATATTGCGTCTGACTCCCCTTTTGAGGAACAAGAGGAGAAAATAAATCTGGCTGAAGAATCTAGCGCGCCACAGTGCTCATTTCTTGGTCACGATGAAGAGATCTATGTCAGAATGGTCATTAAGTGCGTTGAAAGTGATAGAATTACACAGATAGATGGATTGGATGAAGGGGATGGATTTGTAGAGTCGGGAGAATTTATCTATATACCTTATATATTCATCCATATACTCATTTTTCTTGTTTCGTGAAAATCATCCCTGGGTCGGAGCAAACTCCCCAATCCTTCTGATCTGAGGCTCTGCTTTTTCCTTGGTTTTCTCATTGAACAAAAAGTACTCCGATTCTTTGGGAATAGGATATTTCATGATTTTGTAGAAAATCAGCTGTTTCTCTTGGTTTAGGAGCTTGATTGTTTCATCGTTGATGTTGTGCATCATATGATATGGTCTAAAATTCGTACAAGAGTTGTATTCTTTCTTTCGCTGTTTTCAAGGTTTTGGGAGAAAATTTATAATCTCAATAACCTAGAAAAAAATTGCAAATTTAATAATTCTGGTTATAATTGTTATGGTTATGATTTTTTATAGAGATGATTATTTCAAAATGACTATCAATAATCTAGATCCGAATCAGATTACTCAAACAAAAGAAAATATTGTTTCTAATGAAGATAGAACAAAAATTGAAATTCAGGAAAAAAATATAATTGAACTTAAATCAGAAAAAGAAGGACAGAAAAATATACAGGAAGATCATGCCAATCTTCTGAAAGAAGAATTAATTCAAAAAGAATGAATAAATTCTAAGATTTCAGAACCAAGAAATTTCAAAGAAATGAATCCAAATGAATTAATGAAAATAATGGATCATGTATTAGTGTTCTGAACAGTTGCTGATTTAGAAAATTTGCTTAATGAGGGAATAGATATAGATCAAACAGATTTTCAAGGCAGAACGGCATTACAAATGTATGCAACCAAAAGAAATCGTACAGAGGCGATCGAAATGCTCATCAATCGTTGAGCAAATATAAATCATGTATTTATGTATCAAGATAGGATTCCGTTTACTGCATTGGATGGAGCAATTCAGACTTGAAAAACAGAAAATGCAGATATTTTACGTAAACATTGAGCAAAAACAGGCAAAGAAGTTACAGAAAGTTAGTAGTTTTAAATTTACTTGCTTGAATGGAGAATCGCTTGTTCTAATTTTTTTGGCTCATCTGTGCCTATCCTGTACGTTTTGCCATTTTTTAGTTTTATTTCAACTGCATCAAAACCGGAGACGTTGTAAATACACATCTTGGGCCGTAACCAGCCTCTTATGCCCCATCCGTACCACCAATGATTCTTTACGGTTTTAGCGGATAGTATATCATTAAGCGAAAACTTTTTTCTATAAATGCCATAGCCGAATTTGATACGTACATATTTTCCATCGATGATCACTTGAAGTGACCCAAAGGAAGCAAGAATAAACAGAATTACTACCATTGTGGTAGTAACAAGAAGATTATTGCCTGAATCAACTGAAGGGGGCTCAGTAGAGGCCATAATATATGCCCATGCGAAAAGCACTAGGACGGCCAGCGTAACAGCCATCATCAGGTAACCAATTTGCGTGTGTTTGTAGCTCATGATGTATATCTTTGTATGTGTAAAGACAGAATTCTGGATTTCACTTAACGTTTGCTGTCCTGCCCAATATTTTACTTGTTAAGTCTGATAAAGAAGAATTCGTTTTCTTCTTTCCCAGTTGCTTCAATTTTATGTTCTATTCCATCTGGTATATAGATAAGGTCAACAGGAGAATATTCTATTTTTTCCCCACCTTTAAACTCAATAAATCCTTTACCTTTCAGTACCAGGAAAAATTCATCAATATCTTCGTGAGAATGCCAATCAAATATTGATCCTGCCTTAAGAAAACCTTTTGTCATGGCTTGAAATTGTTGTGATACAGCATCATCTTTCGATAAGATCAATTGTCTTTTTCCGCTTCCCCCATGAGCTTCTTCAACTGGAATTGTTTGTAGATGTTTTTTGAAAGGTTTTCTCATATGAATTCTTTAAATAAAATATTAATTTGGCACTTACTAGCTCCTGTACGACATTATCTATCCCACTCTGTGCATTCACTTCCGCTTAGGGTCAGGCAGAGTTTTTTCTGGATGGATTGCGTTCTCGTATCTACGATAAGTTGTCCTATCTGTTTACAAACTGATCTTTTGCATTGTAGAACATCTACCGATCAGATAAATCATCATCCGCTGAGGATAAAACTTTGGAAATTTGTATTCTGAGCTAATCCTTTATTGATAGTCACTGCTAGGTTAGGTCAGCTGAGTACTATATCATAATTTGCTGTCTGGCAATTATATGAAGCAGAAAGAGTTCCTGTCAATTCAAATGCATTGTACGGCAAAATTCATCCACTGCCCTCCTTGTAGTTGAGCTCTATGGTATTTGCCACTGGGTTGATATCAATATAATATATGTCTGGATAGACGGCAATATTCCCTGAAATCTGAAGACTTTTTCCTCTGGTGGCTCCGTCTATGAATGTGTTGAGGTTGCCATAGATATTTTCTATGCAGGTTTGCCCATAAAGCACATCCTGGTTTTTGACCTGAAATACACTGCTGAAGATGAAAAACAGGACTGATGTGACCAACAGGACAAGAATGATTTCTATCATAGTGAATCAGCTTTTTCTCAAACCATCTGGAAATTATAAAAATCAGCGAACTGGCCTCACATAGCCGCAGGTAGCCGCAGATGGCCTCAGATTGTTAATTTATATTTTCTTAAAGAAAAATTAAACAAACAATGTGTGGCAACCCCGCCGTTGCGTGGCGGGTGTGTGGCGTCCGCCGCGGCGGACTGTGTGGCAACCTGAGGCAATCTTAACTATTTATAAGAGGCCTAACTACATATCTATATGAGCTATCGTCTTTATCCATAAGGATCATTGGCTTCTGGCTATCTACTATATTGAAGAGCAATTCATCGCCTTTGATGATTCTGATGAAGTCGGTAATGTATTTCCCGTTGATTCCGAGATTGACGGCATCTCCTTCGATGATGGCTGGAATGGTTGTATTACCAGCTCCTTTATCTGTCTTTCCTGATGAGATGATGATGCTGTCTTTGCTGGTCTCTATCTGGATGTAATTATTGATATCTCTGGTCAGGATTCAAATTTTTCTGATTGCCTTCTCGCAGAGATTCTTATCTACGAGGATCTTGGTATTGAATGTCTTTGGCATGATCTCCTCTCTCTCATATTCTGGGAAATTTCCTTGAATCAATAATGAGGTAGCCAAAATTTTCAAATCTTTCAATGCGATCTGGAAAGCGATCAGATTCTCTGAATAATGGATCTGGATCTCTTCGCATTCTTTGCTGATAGCGTATTCAGCTATCTTCTGCATATCTGTCATCGTTATCTTTGGTACAATAAGCGCAAATTCAGTATTCTGTAATGAAGAGTTAGTCTGGTATTCTGCTAATCTGAAAGAGTCTGTCCCTACGAAAATCAATTTTTCTTCTTTGGCTTTGAGTAACACTCAGGTCAAAACTGGGCTGAAGTTCTTTTCTGTGACTGCATATTCTACCTTATTGATTCCTTCGGCGAAGGTTTGGGTCTCTAATGAGAGTGAATTTTCCTTAGGCACTTCAGGTAAAGCTACATATTCGCTTGCAGCGATTCCATTGATATCAAAATTGTCTTTAGCTGATTTGATCGTCATGACTTGAGATTTTTGGTCTACGCTAAATTCTACTTCTTTCTCTTCTATGGTCTTGATGATGTCGGAGAACATCTTTGCATTGACGGTAATAGCGCCTTCAGCTTTGACGGTGCAAGGCATCTCTATTTCGACGTATTTCTCCATATCCGTTGCTCTCAGCAATAAGGTATCGATGGATGCCTTGAAATAGAGGTTTTGCAATATCGGCAATGTCGCGTTCTTAGCCACGAATCTGGTGATGATATCGATGACATCGATAAGTTTAGCTGTTTCGATAGAGATTTTCATGAAGGAATGATAAAATGATAAAATGATGAAGTGGTAAATTGGTTTTTTTATTGGTCTTTGCGAGTCCGCCTAGGCGGAAGTGACAATCTAATTGTTTTACTGTCTGGATTGCTTCGCTTCGCTCGCAACGACGATATTTATTTTCCATAATTACGGAGATTGGCCATTTTGTCGAATCGATTGAGTGCTTCCTGATAGTCACTCACTTCAAATTCCGGACACTTTTTAGCGGTAAAATATAATTCTGCATAGCCGATCCGTCGTGACATAAATCCTGATGTCCTTTGTGCTTGGTCGCCTTTGGTTCTCACAACTAATTCGATGGGAGGTAGTTGTCCCAGATCCAAAGCATTACTCAGTTGATCTTCTGTAACGTCTGTTAAGTCAGTATTTTGCTGTACGAGTTTCTTTACTCCTCTAATAATTTCGTCTCTTCCTCCATAGTTAATAGCAAAGACAAAGTATCTGTCTGAGTCACACTTGGTTCTCGCTTCCTTAGCAAGGAGATATTCCTTAAAGTCTTGCGTTATCCCCTCTAGATCTCCTATGGCTTTGAAGTTTACCTTGTTTTCCATAAGGAAATCATCCAGATCTTCTTCTACGAGCTTATACATATTCATGAGGAAATCGAATTCTTCTTTCGGCCTTTTCTGTGCATTCTCTGTACTTAATCCCCGGAGCGTAAATACTTTCGTATCAGTCTGTGTAAAGGTATATCTGATAAGATCAAGTCCTTTTTCGTAAGAGGTCATATATGCTTCAGTCACTGATGTATCATGTTCTTTGGCCCGGGTTCTATTTCCATCAGGGATGACAGCAACATGTTTCGGATACTTCATATAGTTTTTATTAAGAATGAAAAAGAATCAAAAAAAATGTATCATAGAGTAGGATAGATTGTTGATTGATATATATTTGTTTGGGATATTCAAGAGAAATAAAAAAAGAGCTTCCTGATAAGGAAGCTCTTTATAATAATTCCATTACAATAGGTACAATTCCTGGATTGATTTTCTTTCAATGTGGTTTCTTATGCCTTTAGCAAAGAGTTCTTTACATGATATCACTTCAATCTTTGGATGTGGGCCATGTACAGCGACATAATCAGCATAATTTTTGTGTGAATCGCTGATGTAGCATTTCACGATTGGTGCTGCGCTCAGGTTCTCATATGCGTCGCCCGATAGTACTCCGTGCGGAATGATCGCTTTTACGCTTTTTGCTCCTTTATCCATGAGTACGTCTGCTGTTTTGCAGAGGGTTGTTGCAGTATCAATAATATCTTCAGGAATAATTACATCTTTTCCTTTGGGATCTCCCAGAACTCTGATGTCTTCTACAGTATTATCTTTTATCTTGTGTTTGTAGCAGATAATCAGATCTGTATTAAAACGTGCTGCATACTTTTTTGCTCTTCTGACACCTCCTTCATCAGCTGATGAAAAGACTGTATCCGGCGTGATGATTTTTTGAATGACCGGATAGAAGAAAAACGAAGAATACAGGTTATCTACTGGGATACTAAAAAATCCTTGAATAGCGTCTGCATGAAGATCCATTGTGATGATCCTACTTGCTCCTTTGAATTCTATTAGTTCAGCAACGACTTTCGCTGAGATAGGCGATCTTGGATCTGATTTTCTTTCTTGGCGTGCCCATCCGAAATACGGTATACCGACTATAATTTCTCGTGCAGATGCCCTTTTTGCCGCATCTATAAGGAGAAGTAATTCGAAGAGATTGTCAGAAGAGGATGTCTGTTTTTCATTTTTGACTGCATTGGTGGATTGTATGATTACAACATCTCTGCCTCGTATATTATCGCCTATTATCGGTTTAAATTCACCATCCTTGAAATCGACATAGTTGATAGGTACGATTCTATTGTTGTAGAAGGCGGCTATTTCTTTGCCTAATTCAAAATTTGCTCTTCCTGAAAGGAAAATAATTTCATCTTGTTCCATAAGTTTATTTTTTATATTAGCGTTAATTTTTATTTATGTTAAAATTTTCTATTTACAAAATACTATATACTTGTTCTTTTAGATAAGTCAATTCTATTTTCTAGAAAATTTTTCCATAGAGCTTAAATGGCACTCCCCTCGTGACTCTTGCTTGGACGAAATCTCACGGCTTGGCTTGAAGTTTGATGTCTGATGTCTGATGTTTTTTTAACTCTGCACTTTGCACTCTGCACCCTACACTCTGAACTATAATCTGCTTCATGTCCTCTGTATAACCGGAGAAGGTGGAAGGCTTTTCAATATTATTAATAAGAACGGTGTGGATCATTCAGATTTCTTTTTCATTGTTTTCCAAAGAGGTTTTTTTGAGTACTTCATTGAGTCTTGCTCGTCTGTCGTGTTTTACCGTATAGGGAATATCGTCAGGGTAGTTTCTTTGGGCCAAGGTTCATGGTCTGGGAGAATAGATACCTATATAGATCATGTCAAACTTTCCGTACTTCACGAGGTCTAATGTTTGTTGAAAGTCCTCCTCTGTTTCTCCAGGAAATCCGACGATAATGTCAGTAGTTATACTTATTTTCGTTTTGAGCGAGTGGATATCATCTATAAACTTTTTGGCTTGTGCGAGAGTATATCCTCTGTGCATAGCTTTAAGGATAGTATCTGAACCTGACTGGAACGGGATATGAATGTGCGGACAGAGCTTGGCTTCAGCTTCATGTAATTTTAGAAGTTCGTCGGAATAATACGTAGGATAAGGAGAAGTATATCTCAGTCGTTGTAATCATTTGAGTTTCAGGATTTCTTTTAGAATCTCTACGAACTGTGGATGCTTATTCACGATCTGTCCGAGCAGAACGATTTCCTTGGCTCAGTTTCAAAGATGGATTTTCGCTTCATCTATAATCTGTTTTACAGGGAAATTTTTTTCCAATCCTCTGGCATACGGGACGATGCAATACGAACAGAATTGGTTGCATCAGGTAGAGATAGGGATATATGCCGTAGTCTGGTGTCAGCGGTTCATTGAGGTATTTATTCATTGCGGAACGATCTTTTCATATTCATTGATAATCTCTTGATCATATGTTATTTTATACCCAAGTTTTTTGAGAATAAGCGGAAGAAATCCTGTATCATCTATCCTCCGCATGAGCTCAAGGTTTGGATAGGTCATGTGTAATCTGTGGAATATTGGATTAAATATGTTATTTATACTAACAGTGACGTGTGACGAGTAACGAGTGTCGAGTGTATCTATTTCATCTGTGGTAAATCAGATGATTTCTGGATTTTTGGAAGTAATAGTTCATAGGAAATTCCCCATTTTCAACTTTCAATTGTCTGCTGTGGCGGACATCAACTTTCAACTTCTCAAGCTATGTTGTATCATACATCAGGTAATCCATATTTTCTGAGTTTTTTTGAGGTCTTTTATTGTTCCCGTAATCTTGTCTTCGGCTTTCTGTCTGACGGAACAGGTATCAAAAATCACAATGTCTGCTTGTTTGATATCTTCTGTATAGGAAAATCAGCAATTGAGCAGAATCGTCTTGATCCTTGCACTATCGGCGTAATTCATCTGACATCAGAAAACCAAAATACTGAACTTCATACTATGTTTTTAATGATAAACTTGTAATTAACTCACTTTGTTCGTGTATATTTGCTCGCCTTCAGCTCGCGTGTATTTGCCATGCGTATATTTTATAAATACACACGGCACCAAGCCTAATATACAACGTAGTGAAATAACAGCCCGTTAGGGCTAAATAAACGATGAGCATATCCGCCTTAGCGGATAAATTATATGGTATGTATTAGTAGTGATTTAATCCGATTATGCAATAAAAACTGAAAAAAGTGTTGATTTTTCTGTGTAAATGGTTATTGGTGTGCACGCAAAAAAAATTAAAAATAAAAAACGTTAACTAAAAAAAATCCGATATGCAAATTTTTGAAATCAATGGAGATGCTAATCCTCAATTGAAGGATATCCATGAATTGCTTTCTAAGGCAATTGGTATAGATGTTACGAAATCAGTTACTATCACACGTATGTCGTATGATTCAGTAATTAAATCGCTTCAGGAAGGAAAACTGAAAGGGATAGAAGACGATATGAAATTATCTAAAACAAATTTCTACCATTTTTACACCGAAAAAATGGATGAAGTTATTATTCAAACGTCTCCTGTAAAACTTGCCATTTTTTCTAACTTACCTGAAGTTAATTAATCTTATTCCCTCTGCGTGTAACCACGCAGTTTTTTTTATTTGCAAAAATATGGTAAAACACTAGAGTATTCACATTTATTCTTGTTCGTAGATAATGCTGTATATCGTAGCTTCTTTCGTTGTGCTTATCACATCCGGTTTTGCTCATTTTTTCCCCCACTATTATATTTCTGAATTAGTGCTGAGTTTTTTGCCATATATCATTCTTCTACTTTTTTTCGGGCTGATGATTTCTCTTATCTTTGTGAGGAAGCACTTGCGTGTCAGGAGATGATTACAAAAAAATCCAAGACGATACTGGTGATTCGGCTGACTTTTTGCTGTGTTTTTCGGCATTCTGTTTCTGACCTATTCTTCGCAATTTACTCATTTTTATACCAATACGTTTGTAGAGCAATCATCCTCTACCGGTTCACTCAAGATATTGTTTGCTAATATCCATAAGTACAATACCGACTATACATGAATAGAAAATATGATCCGTGAAAACAATCCAGATTTATTGATGTTTGTAGAGTTTGCTGATCATCATTATGAGCATCTCAAAAGCTTTCTTCAAGAAAATTATCCGTATATCAATAGCACTACATGGTCCAAGCAATTTATCGGAAGTATGGTGTTTAGTAAATATAAAATAGATAATCGAGCTGATGATTTTCCTCAAGGTATGTGGAGATATGGTTATTTCTCTGTGTCTTTTGGCGCTCAGCAATATTATTTCTATCTTGTCCATACCAGCTCTCCTGATTCTCATCAGCATTTTGTGATGAGAAATGAGCAACTTACGACGTTTGCTGATGATTTCTCTCTCCATGAGAAGTCCAGGACAAATGATAAGGTTATCGTTGCTGGTGATTTCAATATCACTCCACGGTCATCGTATTATCATACCATACAAACACTGTTTTCATGAAAATTATTTAATGTAACTCAACAATTGCCGATTCTGTTTACTTGGAGATTATTTGATTTCCCATTTTTGCGGGCACATATAGATCATATCTGGGTAAGCTCTGGGATAACTATCAACTCTTTTCAGTCTATTCCTGTAGTTGGATCCGATCATAGGGGGCTCTTGATAGAAGTGAAGTAATGGGAAATAGGAATTTGTTTGATCGGTAATCGGCAGACCGAGATCCATATATAATTTGCATTTTGCAAAAAAAAGCTTATAATTGATACTGGTTTATCATTTAACATAAACTTAATGCCAACAAAAAAAGAAAAAATTGATACAGGACTTGGGAATGTTGCTAAGGATTTCTTTTTTGCAATGGATGAAAATTCCGTAGAAAAAAAAGACATCCCTACCAAACCAGCATTTCTCTTTAGTACTGATTCGCTTTCCGGATATTGATTGGATCTGATTTTCGAATTGGCCAAAGAAGCATGATTTGATGGTATAGACCTTGCAATCTGGAAAAATTTTGATGCATGGAATGTTAATTATGTCAAAAAACTTTCTGAAAAACATGATCTGCCTATCAAGATTGTGCAGGTATCAAGCAATCTGAATGATAAAGAACTCAATAAGGCTTTGGATCTTTGCTATGCACTTCATGCAGATACTATTACCATCAATGCTCCCAAAACATTTAATTTCAAAGCATTTAATTATATAGTAGATAATATCGCTCGTGCCAAAAAGGAGAATAAAAATATCCACTTCACTATCATCAATCCAGAAGATTCTAATATCTTTGCTCTTCCCATCCCTAAATATCGTTTCAGTAATATTGTGGAAATCATCAAAAAATATCTTTGTTATGTCTGATTGGATGTAGCAAATATGGACTCCAATGCTTTTGAAAACGATTTTATGAGAAAAATTAAAGACTTTCTTCCCTATATATCCACGTTTTATATCTCTGATAAGAGTAGGATCGGATATGGTCATGTCCTTCCTGGTGATGGAGTTTTGAAGCTTGAATTTCTGCTCGAAAGATTAAAAGAATATGGATATAATCGTTATATCAGCAGTAAAATTTACATTTCTAAGGCTGATTTAGCTGATGTAGATAAGGTAAAACTTATTCTCAAAAAAGTGAAAAAATATTTTACTGAAAATTATGACGAAGCATAATCCCGCAAAGCGGGAGTGGAAACATTGAAATATGGAAACCTTGCCTACCCATCGTAGTTCTACGAGGCGCGGCGGCAGGCAGGCGTGGAAATGTTGAAAAATTGACCCGGTGAAAATCGGGATTTTTTATTTCTTTTTGAAAATATGATAGAGGCTGAGAAATGGGAGGACTATAATTTTTCTGATATTCGGTTTTATCCAGAGAAATGCAGGATAGTCTTTGAATAACATTTTCAAAAATTGACCGAACTTGTTTTGGTCCTTATGAGTATCGAAAGGATAGATTATTGTGTCCCGAATGAATCTGAACATGTATAGCGCTGGAGGCTTGAAGCTAAAAATATATCCTAATCTGCTTTCTTCTCTGCTGGGATGAATGTCTCTCTACCTGTTACAGGATCATCTTTGATTGTTCAGAGTAATGTCCCTCCTGTGGCTTCGCTTACCTCTGTGACTTGCTGATGGATGCCAGAGGAGAATTCATGCTTGAGATCTTCTTCTGCCAGAGGAAAGTTCCTTTCAAACTTCCTAGTGACCTGATCTGCTGTGGGTGTCTTTTTTGTAGTCATTATATGAAATGTAATATGATAAAGGGTGCTCTATTTTTTTGTTTCATACAATGTCCCTTAAGGGATCTATTTTTTCGAAGATTTTTTTCCTTTGCTTTCTTTATGTCCACGCTCGCTATGTTCCTGATTCTCGTGATGATGATCGTGTTCGTGATGTTCATTGTGTTTATCGACTTTTGGACTTGGGGTCATGTGTTCATCTCTATGGTGATGATCGTGTCCCTTTCCCATCTTTTCAAACAATTTTTGCTCGATCTCCAGATGTCCTGGTTTTTCTCGATTGATATCCAACTTGAGTATCTCCACTATCTTCTGGAGGATGAAGAATTTTTCCAGACTGTCTTTGGCAGCATTTTTTATATCCTCCAAGAATTTCTTTCCCTGTTCTTCTCAAGCTTTTTTGAAGTATTCTTCCATTTTCTCATGGCCGCCAAATCTCTGTTCCAAGCTTTTCATCCTCGTGATGAATTCCTGTTCTATCAATGTTTGAGGTATTGCTACGTTCATGCTTTTACCTTTCACGGTCTGCAATAATTTCTCTATACTTTGGATGAGTGCTCATTCAAATTTCTGGTGACTGATAGATTCTTTGATAAAATCCTTGACTTCGACTTCTGTCTTTACTGCACTTTCTTTTCCGAAGAATTTCTCGATATTTTCTGCGTTGAGTTCAGGCAAAACGATCTTTTTCACATCTTGCACGGTAAGCTTGACCTGTGTGGGTGTTCACTCAGTTTTTTTGTAGAGGAATACCGGAGGAAGCGATTTCTCTTTATATTCAATCATAAAGGTATCTCATTTTTTCTTATTGAGAAATTCCTTCTTATAGAATTCTCCTTCTGTAAATTCCTGTTCTCCTACATAGTTATGCGCCTTTTCCAATACCTTTCCATCTTTATCCAAAAATTCCATTTCAATTTTGGAAATAGTATCCAAAGTAATGATTTCGGCATCTTTGTAATCAGCATAATTTTTTTTGAGTGAGATGATGGCATTTTCTATCTCTGCAGGAGTGGCTTCGCTTTTGATTTCCGGTAATTGTTCCTTTTCCCGGTCATTATTCAGCACCTCTACTTCTGGGAAGATATCTAACTTCAGAGTGATATGTGTTTTATCAGCCTTCTGCTCTTGTTTGAGGTCGTAAGGTTCTCCGATAAATCTCATCTTTTCATTTTCTTTGAGAATTTCCTGTAGTCCCTTATTGATTAGGTGCTCATATATGCCCATTGTAAGATATTCTGGTTTGGTATTTTTTTCTACGACATCCAATGGCGCAAATCCTTTTCTAAATCCTGTCATCTCAAAATCCTTCTGAAATTGCTTGAGCATTACCTGTTTTGCTTCGTCCTGCTCTGCGCTTGTGACAATGATTTCGATCTCATAGTTTGCCTGATTTCCTTTTTTTATCTTTTTTTCCATAACAAAAAAATAATGAAAATAAAATAGCTGACTCGTTATTACACAAATGGGTTTGTATTTCAAGTTCTTCCTGATGAATCATGAATTTCTTGTATAGTATGTCGTCGCAGATGGCTTCTGATAGCCTCAGGTGGTCGCAGATTGTTAATTTATGTTTTCTTAAAAAAAATCTAAAAAAGACAACCTGTGGCAACCTGTTGTGCTCCGCAGTATTGCGGGGGTGTGTGACAATCTGTGACTATTTACCAACAATCTCCTTGATATTACTCTTTGGATACATAGTATAAGAAACACTTTATTTTGTTATTTTTTTTGTTGTATGCCAAAAGTTGTTGAAAAAAAAATTATGAAAAAGAATGAATCCACCGCTAATCCGCTAAAGACGGATTGAAAAGCTGGACAAGCGTTGAAAAGTGGAAAGATTGAAAAATCGAAAAATTGAAAAGTAGAAAGTAAAAAAACCGGTAAACCCAAGGCAGATCTAGAAAGTGAAAGCAAGAAGGAAAAAGAAGCTGCTAAGGTTTTGAAGGTTGAAGAACTATGATCTGGATGATTCCTTTCAGGATTGTGATTTTCTAAAAAAGAAGAAAAGAAGCCAAGCAAAGAAGATGTCGAATTAGTGGAAGAAAAAGAAAGTCTGTTATTGGAAAAACCGCGTCATGCACCTATGTCATTTGATAAAGTTGCTCCTAGTAAAGAGAATTTTGTCCGCGGATATAAAGAAACATCATACAGGCCAGCAAGAAAAGCACCTCCTCAACATGGAGGTCATCAAAAACCACCTCCTCAACATGGGGGTCATCAAAAACCGATATATAAACAACCATACAATAATCAGAGACCATGAAATAGGCCCTCCTTCTCGGCGGGTAAACCTTCTTTTTCGCAAGGCAAATCTTTTGGATCTACTAGACCTAGTTCTCAGACCTATCATCAACCAGCTCAACCAGTAAGGCAAGCAGCTCCTAGAATCCATAAAGCGGCGACCACTTCGGAAAATCTGGTCAAGAAGCAAGAGATTACGATCAATCCAAATATAACCGTCAAAGAATTTTCAGAAAAGATGTGAGTCCCTTTGCAGGAAGTCATGAAAAAATTATTGGAAAATAAGATTATGAAAGGAGTGACTGCATCGTTGGATTTTGATACTGCAGCGCTGATTGCAGGTGAATTTAATGTAGAAGTCAAAAAGAAAGAAAATACCTTGAATGTAGAATCATTTATGAGCGGAGATCTCCAAGCTATCTTAGCATTGGATAAGGAAGCGCCTACCCTGCTCTCCAGACCGCCTATCGTGACAATCATGGGACATGTAGATCATGGAAAAACATCATTGCTTGATTATCTCAGAAAAACGACGGTTGCTCAAGGTGAAGCTGGTGGTATTACTCAATCCATCTGAGCTTCTGTAGTAGAACATGCTGGCAAAAAAATATGTTTTATCGATACTCCGGGGCATGAATTGTTTACCAGTTTGAGAGCGAGATGAGCTAAACTGACTAATATTGCCGTGATTGTCGTCGCTGCTGATGATAGCGTAATGCCACAGACCGTTGAATCTATCGGTCATGCAAAAGATGCTTGAGTACCTATCATTGTCGCTATCACAAAAATCGATAAACCTGGAAAAAATATGGACCAGATTAAGCAGGATCTGGCTAAATATGGTCTTGTACCTGAAGATCGGTGAGGAGATATTCCCGTTATTGGTATCTCTTCCAAGACAGGTCAATGAATTCCAGACCTTCTGGAAACCATTCTTTTGCAATCTGAAATGCTTGATCTCAAATATAATCCAAATAGATCTGCTGTGGGTGTGGTTTTGGATGCACAGAAAGATCCCAAGCAAGGAGTTATTTCCACTATTATCGTAATGACGGGGACTTTGAAAATATGAAATATTGTCGTTGCCTATGATACGTATGGAAAAATCAGAAGGATGCAGAACTGGAAGGGAAAAAGCATTGTCCAGGCTACCTGATGAGATCCTATCCAGATCTTAGGTATTACGGATTTGCCAGAACCAGGACGTATCGTGGAAGTGGTAAAAAATGAGAAAGAAGCACAAGATAAAGTGGCTTTGGTCAAAGAACAGATCAAACAGCAACATCCTGAATCTATTGTTCAGCAATTTATTGAACAACTAAAATCATGAACTGCTGAATCTGAATTGAGGTTGGTCTTGAAATCTGATGGATCGTCTAGTCTAGAAGCTTTGAAACAGGCTGTAGCCGGTATCCAGCTGCCAAAAAACGTAACGATCAAGGTCGTACATTCTGATGTGGGACATTTCACTGATTCTGATTTATCATTAGCGCAGGCATCAAGGGCATTGCTTTTGGGATATAATATTTCTATGAACGCCATACTCAAAAAGAAAGCTGATACTATGAAGATAGAGATGAAAAATTTTGATATCATCTATGAATTGACGGACTATCTTACTAAACTTCTTTTGGGGATGGTGGAAATAGAACAGCATGAAGTGATGTTTGCCAAACTTGAAGTACTGGGAATCTTCTTCACTAAAAATAAGGACATGACCATCTGAGGAAAAGTGATTTTTGGAAAGCTCCATCCTAAGGTGAAGTTCACTGTCATGAGGGGTGAAGATATACGATGTACAGGAAATCTTATCTCTCTCCATAAAAATAAAGATGAGGTCAAAGAAGTCGGTGAAGGAGATCAATGCGGACTTAAGGTAACGACAGGGAAAAAGATAGAAATAGGTGATATTATAGAGTTCTCTGAAATGCAGGATGTTATCGAATAGAATGAATAATGCATAATGAATAATGAACAGTGTAGGTTTTTTTATACAAAAGACTCCACCATTATTCATTGTTAATTATTCATTGTTCATTTTAGTACATTATTGCTCGATGAAGTTAATCGTTTGATTGGGAAACCCTTGAAAAGAATACGATAAAACTAGGCATAATATCGGATTTATGATGCTGGATTACTTTTTGAAATTTCAAAAAAATGGAAACATTGAAATATGGAAACCTTGCCTACCGGCAGGCAGGCGTGGAAAAATGAAGGAGGAATTTCTGGAAGAAAATATCGATGGGCAAAAGGTTCTTTTTATTAAACCAATGGAGTTTATGAATCGCTCTGGATGAGCGGTCAGTGCGATAGTTCATTTCTATAAGATTCAACCGAAAGATATCCTGGTGATCCATGATGATATCGATTTACCAGTCGGGAAGATACAACTTAAGCTCTGATGAAGTAGTGCTGGACATAATGGATTGAAGGATATCATAGCAAGGTTAGGAACCAATGAGTTCCGAAGGTTGAGAATAGGTATAGATAGGCCAAAGACCTGATTAGTACATAAATGATGATTGCCACATAAATTAATGGATGTTGCTGACTACGTTCTCAGTAGCTTCAAGAAAGAAGAAAAAAATATCATTGACGATAAGATGAATGAAATTGCTAAAATGATTTGAGATTTTTTGGAATCCTAACAATCCGACAATATCCATTGTCGGGTTCGGTCTCTTTGATTCGTAACTCATATATTATGGGACAGCAAAGATATTATGAATGAGGCGTGTATTTTGTGACTTTCAATACGTTTTCTAGGTTCCCTTATTTTCAACATTCTTCTTTGTGTGATCTTTTTATAGAAGAACTCATTTTGGCAAAGCAAGAAAAAAAGTTTGATCTTTATGCCTTTTGTATCAATTATGATCATGTTCATTTACTTTTGTGACCAGATGAGTCAATTGGAAATATTTCCCAAGTTGTTCAATTTATAAAACGTCATTTTTCCAAGAATGCGAATATAATTTTGTGATATACTTCTGATGACCTAAAGACCACAAATGTAGCTGACAATGGATATTGTCAGCTTAATAAAAAATATTGTCAGCTTAATAAAAAGATTTCCTGTTGGAAAAAAGAATTCCTTTCAATGGACATCCATGATATACCTAAGTTTAAACGACAAAAATCTTTTTACGATCATATTATTCGTGATTATTCTGATTTTTACACTCATTATAGGTATACTACGGATAATTATCTCAAACATGGGTTGTCTGATAATCGACAATATACATGATCTCATTATCCTCATTTGATTGATACATTAGAAGTGTAGTCCGGTTAAGATCCGACAATGGCCATTGTCGGTTGTAGTTACGATTTTTGAGGTCCGACAATATCCATTGTCGGTTGCAATTTTTTGAGCAATAAAAAAATCCCCCGAATCGGAGGATAATAATTATGCATTATTCTGTATTTTTTTTAGTTTTCTTTCACCTTCATCCTTCTTGGCGAGTGAAAATATCACTGCTTTGGGATTTTTGGTGACAATTCCCGTATCTCTCGGAGTACTATAATAGATATATTCCTTTTCTATACCCACTACCTCATATACTCCATCTTTGTAGATTTCTCCGGTGATGTGAATAACCTTTTTTCCGATCTTTCGAATTCTTTTGAATAGCCTGTATCGTTTTCTGCTGAGCGGTTTCGCTGTGTAGATGATGGTTTCCATATTTTTTTGTTTTTTTATTCAAGCGTACATAATTGAGTGAAATCATCATAGACTTTTCTTAATATTTCAACGGAACTTTTCCCTTTTGCACTATTTGCAATGCGGGTGATCTTATTGAGGATATTATTACCTTCATTGAAGAGGTTGTTGCATTCTCCAGTATCTTTCAATACTTTTAATTTTTGTTTCAAAGAAAGTAGATCGGTTTTTTCTACAAATTTCTTTTTCATGATGGTATCGAAACACGATACAGCGTTTTCTTTAAATGAATTGTTGGTTCCCATAGTATCTTATTTTTAGTTTAGTTTTATATTTTTCTTTTTTATACTTATTCTATATTATAAGTCAAGCATCATTCAGAAAGTCATTAAGTGGCTTCAAGACTTTAAACACGGAAAGACAATACTCTATGAAGTCCTTTTGGAGGACTTTTTTGTCTGAAAGATTATGGCCTATATATCGTGACTTCATCTTCAGAAACTCCCCTGCTTTGTGGTCAGGATGAAATCATTTTGGCACTTTTTTGTATTGTTCTCATACTACTTTTCAAAATGTTTTTTTGAAAGCTGGAGCAGTAATTATTTTCTGGAATTTTTTGTAATGTTTAGCAATATATATTCTCACTCTTTCAGCGGTAGCTCTTGGTGGTAAATACATTCCCCCACCGATAAACGATGCTCCGGGTTGGATATGGACGTAATATCCTGCTCAGCTTCCATGTTTTCCTTCTTCACGGATGATTACTCAAAAGTTGGCTTTGTACGGAGATTTGTCTTTGGTGAAACGGATATCTCTATTGAAACGGAACGTCGCATCTTTGACATCAAGTGTTCAGATATTTTTATCTAACTTACCTGTCTTTTCTATCAATTTTCTAGCGAAATCATGAAAATTATCTCTCTCCATATAATAAAGATCTCTATTACTATTCATTCGTTCCAAGTTATTATTTTCTTTGACTGCTTGGAGGAAGGCTAAGGTTATTTTGCTGATCATTTTAGAAAAATTGAAAGGTTGAAAGATTGAAAGGTGGAAAGATGATGGAGTTTTTTTCTACTGTGTCTTTGCGAGCTTGCCTACCGGCAGGCAGGCTGAACGAAGTGAAGCAGCCTGCCCCGCAGAACTGCGTGGGTGGAAATCTAAATTATTTTACTATGTGGATTGCCACACCTCTCCGCCGTGGCGGATCGGTTCGCAAAGACAATACTCTTTAAAATAAGCTTTGGGTCTTTGGTTTTGCTCATTCATTGGCAATATCTTTGAGAAATGGAAATTGTTTGACGATAGTTTCCCATCATTCATATATTTTGATACCAAGCTCCTGAGCTTTGGTTTTCTTGCTGCCTGCTTTTTCTCCGATAAGCATGAAATCCGTGGTTTTGGTAGGCTGTTCATGGAAGAGGTAACCGTTCTGTTGGAAATATTCAGCTATTTTTTCTCTGGGAAGATCGAACGATCAAGTAATGGAAAAGCTTCCCTTCGCTTCACTTGCCTTGAGATGATCGCTGTATTTTGTCGGATCCATATTCACTCAGGCTTTTTCCAAACACTCCAACAATTTAAGATTATGCTTATCATGAAGAAATTTCGTAATGCTTCCCACCGTCTTTTCGCCAATTCAGTAAATAGAATTCAAAAATTCAGTATCTGTGAGAATGTTTTTAAGGTCACCATAATTCTGAACTCTGAACTCTGAACTCTGCACTCATTCTGCAATGTCTTGCGCCATTTTCTTCCCGACATGAGGAATTCATAATCAATTCAAAAGTCTTCGAAGTGCCTTATGCTTGGACTCCCCTACTCCTTTGACTATCTCTGCAACTTTCTTGTCACCGAATCAGGGAAATTTTAATAATTTAAGTTGTATGCTGGTATCGCTGAGTTTGTAGATATCTGCAACGGTTTCTATGATCTTATTTTCTACCAAAAGATCAACAACACTTTCTCCTA
>JBBABI010000002.1:6678-50753 GCA_041679065.1 Candidatus Absconditabacterales bacterium | reverse complement strand
GAAGGAGTTGGTATTGGCAGTGATAATCCTTTAGTTTTGCTTACAGTAGAAGGGGGTATAAAACCGATAACCATTCCTTGGTGATATGATCCTTGTGCTAGCGAACCGGCAGATTATCCGACATGAACCCAATTTTATTATGATGCCTGATGAGGCGATGGATGGTATTGTTTCTGTAGAGGATGAAGCGCATATAAGATGGATATGCACTCGGCATACTGTTCAACATAATGGCTACATTTTCAAAAGTATTTCGATAAAAAAATCCCGGCCCTGACTATTCGGAGCTGGATTTTTTTGGCGTTCGAGTATAAATTTAAAACCTGTCCCGTAAGACAAGTTTTTTTAAAAAAAAAATTATTGGTTTACATTCATTGAATATCGTTGTAGATTCCGGCCTGCATGCCTTCGGTATGTAAACCTGCCGGTAGGCAAGCTGCAAACCTTGAGGCCGGAATGACGATTAGTTCGCTTCCCCTGTTAGGGTATTTATGGTAATGACATCTCATTCATTTTTATGTAAGGGAACCATAATTTCCATCCCTGTTTCTAAGGTCGCTGGTTTTTTGCCGGCTTGCGCTCTGTCGCCTTTGACGCCTGGAACCGTGGAAGTAATTTTGTAACTTATCGTTGTCGGTAAGATCACTCAGATGACATTCCCTTTATAGAGCGTGATATAACAATCCATATTTTCTTTGAGATATCATAAGATATCCTCTACCAGATCCTTATGGAGATCATGCATTTCTCCGGTATCATTTTCCATGAAAGAATAGGTATCTCCGCTATTGTACAGAAAGATAGCGTTTTTTGTCATGACTTCTGCCTGTTCGAGAACCGTACCGGACTTGAATGTCAGATTCTGCACGCTGCCTGTGATCAGATTTCTAAGTTTGTAGGTGTAACTACCTTGTCTCTGCTGCATTTGCATAAAAGAGAAGTCTAGGACTTTGTAGAGTTGCCCATCGATTTCTATGATGGTTCATTTTTTAATATCAGAGGTTGCTATCTTCATTGCTCTATTATTACATGATAAAAGTTGAAATATTGAAAGATTGAAACATGGAAATATGTAGGACTCATTTTTCCATTTTTTCCACCTTTCCATTTTTATTTTAATTCGAAAACCATAAGTTGGCTTCCACCACCCAAACTCTGTGATAGGATATTATTTACATATTCCTGATATTGCGGATTTTGGGAGTTGAGCAGATTGACGAGTCCTACATACTGGGTCAATATCATTTTCTCATTTTCACTTAAATTCTGTATCTTAGTCTGCGTCTGTTCTGGATCACCCTGTTTGAGTAATGCGACAGCTACATCAAGGATTTTATCTTCATCCACCGTCATACCATAAACATTAGCTATATCACCTATTGCTTCTCCATTAGTCATCCTTTGAGTAAATGTGGTGGATATAAAATCTACCAATTCTTGTGCATTAGGAAAGAATCTTGGGATAGCCAGTTTAGCTCTTAGCATGATAATATCGTCTGCAGAAGTACCAGGAAACGCTGTCAATAACGTCTGATCATCCAAGGTAAATGCATATTTCGCTCCTAGATTATTGGTGGAGAATAAGCTGATATATCCTTCTGTCCACAATTGTGCTAATCTGCTGATAGCGCCATGTTCTTGAATCTTTCCTGTCACTGGATCAAGTTTAGCAAAAAATCTATTGAAGAGCGACTCATTGCCTTCACCCATCACGACCGTTCAGATATTTGGATCGATGACGAGATATTTAACATTTTGATCCTGTAATCTCTTATATGATTTGCATTCATTACCATCTGATGTTTGTTCTCGGAATCGGCCGAGCATACCATCGTTTCTAATATTATGCTGATTTTTGAGGAAGTACTGAAGATATGTTCATGCTATCAGAACTCAGTCTGTATTCGGCCTATCTTTTACATAATCAATGAATTTATTGTAATGAGGGAACTGGAGATCAAAGACATCTTTCCATACGAAAGCGCTTTTTACTGTTTGCTTCTGCTGCAGCTGATCAGTGATTTCGACTGCATTGCCATTAGCCATTTTGTACCATTCAAAAGGTCAGCTGGCGCCTTGTGATGCTATCCTGATGAAGTTGAGCATAAATTGGATGATAGCCCGTAGAGCGAATAAGAAGAAAAATATATAAACTAAATTTTGCTTCTTGGCATCATCTCCCTCATCATGTTCAAGCAAGTCTTTGACAAACATACTTACCGTCAAAACCGTCCGCATGATCAATCAGATACCGTACCGGATAATACCACCTCCGATAATCCGCCGCATTGTTCGTCCGATAATTGTGGTAGCAGATAATGCAATTAGATTTTTCTCTCTTTGGAATAATGCGTAGATAAATGCACAGATGATGAAAACAAGCATAAACATCCGGATAAATCCGACATCAGTATAATAACTGCTCAGATTCTGCAACGATCGATTGAAGACAACATTGAATGGTATCATATATCTGTAAGGAATATTTATCTTTCCTGCCTGTGTTTGGATGATATGATTTTGATAATATTGTCTCAATGCTACGATTTGATCCCTAAATTCAGTAGGATTAACTGTCATACCAGAAAGACCACCCGTCAATGATTGTACTGCTTTCCCATATTTTGCATCATACGCTGCAAGCGCACCACTCAGTAATTCATATGCTTTACTATTCGGTTTTACTTGAGCAAGTAATATTTTTAAGGTTGGGATATCAAAATTATTGATAGCATTTGCTTGAGTACACAAAAGTTTGGCATCGTGATTGATTCCATAACAGGTATCATTCATCGGATAAAAGAGTCTTAGCAGATAATATCATAGACCCACTCCTTTCCCTTTGGCAAGTTCCTTCCATCCATATCATACATATCTTCCTACATCTTCATTGGTGCTTACCGCTTTTTTGAGATCAGTATAGAGATCACCTGAAGAGAATGACTGCGCCTTACATGCATCCAAAGAAATATAACTTGATCCCTGAGCAGGTATTTGCTCTTGATCAAGGGTAGTTTGATCTACTTTAGTTTGTGTTTCCAGTGTCGCTATATCGGCAGTAGTAGCTAACAATACATTGGGTTTCTGTGTTGATCATAGCAATAGACTTTTAGTCCAATTACTTATATTGAGATTACCATCATTGATCTGTCTAACTAATATGCTTGGTCATTTGAATGCCACAACCACTGCTATACACGTTACCGCCCAGATGACGATATATCTGATATATCTTTTTTTGCTTACCCCTATTCATTCAGTTTTTTTCATAAATAATCTGATAAGTGCTATGATGGCAATGATCGCTCAGATCAACATCACCCATTTTCCGAGTGAAGTATTGAGCATATCGACTGCATTCCCCATTTTCAAAACTCCCGTCAATCAGATGATTATCACACCTAATCCTACGGACAACAAGATATCCATCCATAAAGCGACCATAAGCAATCCGAATAATGCGATATCGATAAATGCCGTAGGTTTAGCGAGACTTGCTAGTGCAAAAAGGAATCAAGAAACGATGACATATTTAAGTGAATCCACATGAAGTAGCTCACCACGTTCATGACTATCTGAGATAAATTTCAAGAAAATGAATCCTGATAAGATAGCTAGAATCGTCAATGCCATCACTCATAGATCCGTTTTATTATCCACAAAAACAAGGAATGCTCCCATACCACTGGTAAGCCAGAACAACAATCCTGTCCATCCGAACGAGAATCAGATCTCGGTAGATTGCTCATCCTTTTTTCAGAAGAAAGCCAAAACCTCCTGTACCAATCACAAACCGAAAACGAGAACAAATATTCCGCTGAGGAAGTTCATCGCCACGGCGATTGTATCTGGAGCAAGCCAAAATCGGCTTTTGATAGGCTGAATAAGACTAAACCAGAAGGAAATAAAAATATGCCGCAAATAAGGAGCACTAGCCAATGGCCCAACATTCCCCCAGAGAATACCTGCATTTTCTGCCAGGACTTTGGGGATATACATATACTCATGATTCGCATCCCAAGCAGTAGAATAGGGGATAAATGAAAGCTGAAATCCATATAAATAATAGATGATGGAAATTCCTAGCAAAATGACGCCAATCCATTTCCATCGATTTTTTTTGAGATTGTAGCGATTGAATCATTCAAACATACTCGTCACTAATGGTGTATATTCAGCAAGTTTTTTTTTCATCAGATAGATCATTCCTCCAAGTCCCAGGAAGAGAATCCGTGTAACTATCGGATAAAACAATCCGACAAAACTTAAGACATAAATCAACAAAAGCAAGATGCCCAGTCCTATACCAAAATTGATGATCATCTCCTGCCATCTAAATTCTTTGAATTTTATCCGTGTATTAGAGATCCATGTTCCCAATGCAAGCACGCCGAGGATAAAAAACATCCCGAGAAAATATAAGAGAAGTGTGTTGACGCATAAGATGATAAATCCTGCAGATCCGCCTACAATGCCCCCCTTGAGAATAGTATGTGCTATACTAAAAACTAATAGAGTGACCGGAATGATCCGGACAAAAAACTTCTTGAGAGAAAATACTTTGGTTTTGATGATATACCACAAAGGGATTATGGTGGAGATTATGACCCACACCACTATTTTCCGATTTTGTCGACTAGCAAACATATTCTTGTAATAGGTATGATTAGATAGAAATTCTTGGAAAATAGAGATACCGAAAATACTGAGAAGCACAATACCGATAAGTAAAAAGATCTTTTTTTTCATGGGACTTTTAATGTTACAATTTAAAAACTTTATGATATTTTTGTAGATTGTCACAGATTGTTGCAGGTTGTTGCAGGTTGTTTTTTTAACTTTTCTTTAAAAAAACTTAAATTAACAATGTGGGACTATCTGAGACAAGCTGAGACTATTTTTTCTTATCATAGAAAAGGTGCAATAACATCTTGGTAAATGGCACATTGAAGAGCAGCGTAAGGATAACTGTTGTCATCATCAGTGATCAAAATCCTTTAAACATATTTGTTCCCATAGTAAATAAGATTAATGCAATCAAGCCCGTGCTCAGCTGACCATCTCTGATAGCAGTCCAGCTTCTATTTTTGGCAGTATCAATAGCTGTTTCCCAGCTCTTTCCTTCTTTGCGCTCCTCTAGCAGTCTCTCATACATCAAGATATTTGCATCCACAGCCATACCGATAGAGAGGATGATGGCAGCGATTCCACTCAATGAAAGTGCATAATCAGATAATTTCATCAATGCAAAAAGCACAGCAAGAAATGCTGCTAGCGCTAACGATGTCAAAAACATCTTTTTCCAGCCATACATGAAGTAGATCAAAAACGCTATAGCAATAAATCCCACAAGCCCCGCCCATAATGAGCCAGTAAGTGCATTGACTCACAAGGTAGGACTGATTTTCTCTTCCTGCATCAAGATCAAAGGCGCTGGCATCGCTCATTCATTGAGTGCGGTAGCTAACTGTTTAGCTGAAGCATTGGTAAAATTTCCATTTATTTGCGCTGTTCATCAGCAGATTTTGGTCTGAATATTTGGTGCTGTAAGAAGATTTCCTCAGACAAAAATAGCCATAGGCTTATTTATATTTGCTTGGGTGATATTACAGAATATATCTTTCCCTTGGTCATCCAGATTGATCGTCACTACGGGTTCTCCTACTTCTGAAGTGCTTGTTCCTGCATATTTGAAATATGCACCATTGAGCATATTATTCTGACTATCAGTCGCAGGCACTCGTGTTTCTCTGTCTTGAACAAAAACATCTTCTAGATCATAAATCGTTTCCTGGGCACCAGAAAGCGTCTCAGTCGTTTTGGCGATAAGACGGAAAAACGTGTAACCAACCAGATCGGTTCCGGTTTTGGCAATACTTCCTTGTGAAGTGATGGTAGCATATTTCCCTTCTATAAGCGAAGAAAGTTTGCCTGTCGTAGCATCAGCAAGAGAAACATTATTTTTATAAAATTCCGGCAGTTGATCCAGTGTCGCTCCTGTATAGTGGTTATAGAAAATATTTTCAGACATTCTACCATCTACAAGTTTTTGTATAAGTTCAGGTGTTTTGCTAACTTCAGATAAAATACCCTGTGCTAATTCTTTCCTTTTTTGGATGCTTGCTTGAGTAGGCACCTCTTTTGATTGAAGTTTGAATTCCAATTCTAATGTCTTTCCGATAAGCTCTTTCGCCTGATCAAGATCAGCAATACCTCAGATCTCCACGACAATATAGCGCTGATTATCCATATTCTGGACGTATGATTTATAATCACTTACTCCAAGTTTAGAGATCCTTCCATCAATTTTTTTGGTGATGATATCTTCGATATTCTTTTTGATAGCATTGAGTTCGGCTACATTAGTATAAACCTTTTCATATTTATCATATGAAATCTTGTATACCAGTTTTGTCCCCCCTGAAACATCTAATCCTTTCCTGAAATGCTGTGTGCCGTTTGGTGTCACAATCATGCTTCTTATGCCTGTCTGCGGATTAAATGACCTTCCGACGAAAAACACGATAAATAAAGATAAAATGCAGATCCCTAGATACAGCAAATTTTTATTGGTCTTCATGATAATCATTTCAAAAAATATAAAAAAATCTTTATTACTGACAAAAGTCGGGGTTATATTAGTTTTTTTGGTATTTAATGCAATCTCTTGTAAGAAAAAGTGTAGAGTTTATAGTTCAGAGTTCAGAGTTATGGTTTTTTGCTTAATTCTCAATTTATTTCGTATTCCTAACTACTTTAAACATCTTTTTTCCTTTTCTCAAAAGCACTACTCCATTTACGAAATCCTTCTCTGTTATTATCATCTGTGGATCATCTACCTTTATTTCATTGACGAAAAGAGAGCCTGACTGGACCATCTTTTTGGCATCTCCATTTGAACTCGTCAATCCTGACTGAGTAAATAGATCAATAAGTTTCAATGTTCCCATGGTTATTTCAATGCTTCAGGTTTCTCCTGCTAAAGCTTCAAGATCATCCTTGGTGAATCACTGGATGGTTTCCATAATATCTGATCATCCGAAGAGTATCTTGGAGATCTTCTCCGCCTGTTTCACTGCATCTTTTCCGAAAAGCACTTCCACGACTCGACTAGCAAGTTCCTTCTGTCCATATCTGAGTTCAGGTTTTTCGTTATGTTTTGCGACGATAGCGTCTATCTCTTCCAAAGATTTTAATGAGAATACCTTCAATAGCTTCCCTATCAAACTATCATCAGCATTCATAAAAAACTGGTACACGAAATATGGGCTGTTTTTCTTCTTATCTACTCGGACAGCATTGCCCGCTGACTTACCGTATTTTGCTCCGGTAGCATCTGTGACCAATGGTATCGTCATACAATATGCTTCTTTTCATACCTTCTTTCCTATGAGCTCCATTCCTGTCGTCACATTTCCTCGCTGATCTGATCAACCTAATTGCAGCTTCACTCCATAGGTATTGAACAACGTGAAGAAATCGAATCACTGGATCAGCATATAACTGAATTCCGCATACGTGATGGATTGGTCAGGATCGTCTATCCTTTTCTTGATGGATTCCTTTGCTATCATATAATTGACCGTGATATATTTCCCTACTTCACGGAGAAAATTGAGATATTCCATTCATTTGAAAAAGTCGTAATTATCTACCATCTCATAATCAAAATCTATATCGTAATTCTTTTTGATGTTTTCTAGAAACGTCTTGAGTTGATTGTAAATGCTTTGCTCATTGTGTCTGAGTTGCTCTTCAGAAAGGAAATTCCTTTCGTCGCTTCTTCCGCTAGGATCTCAGATCATCCCTGTCGCTCCTCCTACGAGAAAATAGCATTTGTTGCCATATTTCATCAGATGCACGGCAGCCATTACAGAAAACATATTGCCTATCTGCAGGCTATCAGCTGACGGATCAAATCCTATATAAAATTTCTCTCCCCCTTTGGTATAGAGGTCAAAAAGCTTCTCATCAGAGAATTGATAGAGGAGTCCGCGTTTTTCCCATTCTTCACGAAGTTGCATTGACATGATTGAAAGATAATAAAATGGAATTAAAAAATTAAAATCGTCATTCCGGCGTTACGGTTTGCAGCCGGAATCCACAGCTATATTTAATTTCTAATTTTCAAACTTCCATATTTCAATTTCTTATATATACATTCATGTAAAAAATGCAAAAGAAGTTAATTGTTTTGTAAAATGAATCTGATTTTTACTAAAGTAATATATTTATGGCTATTAGATTTTCAATCATAATAAACGAGGAATTCATTAGATTAAATCAATTTGGATTCCGGCTGCAGTCCGCCTAGGCGGACCTTAGCGCCGGAATGACAACCTTTCAACATTTCCACCTTTCAACAACGGAGTACTCCGTTGTCAACAGCCGAAGGCTCTATTCTTGTTCCACAAACATCGTTCTGCTTCTATACTGCATAGCTTCTGCTAGATGTTGGATGGAGATGTTTTCTGCTCCTTCCATATCGGCAATGGTCCTAGCAAGCTTGATAGTTCTATGGACTACTCTTGGCGAAAGAACTAATTTCTGCGCTGCTTGGATGAGAAAATCTTTGGATTGCTGGTCCAGGGAAATATATTGTTCCAGTTGTTTTGCACCCATTTGCGCGTTACTGAAAATGGAGGTACCGGCAAATCTTTTTTGCTGGATTTTCCATGCATTGATGACTTTATTTCTCAATATTTCCGATGATTCGCTTTGAATATTTCCTAATATTTTATCGATATTTTCTCTTGGGATTTCCAGGATCATATCGATCCTATCTAGAAGTGGTCCAGAAATCTTGCTCTGATATTTCTTGATATCATGGATGCTGCAGATGCAGGATTTCTCTGGATCCTTGTGATAGCCGCATTTACATGGATTCATAGCAGCGACGAACATAAAATTAGCTGGATAATGAATGGTGCCGGCGACTCTGGAAATCACCACTGATTTGTCTTCTATGGGTTGCCTTAAAACTTCCAGCACTTCTCTCGGGAACTCCGTCAATTCGTCGAAAAAGAGAATCCCTTTGTGCGCGAGACTCACTTCTCCTGGAGTCAGATTTGATCCTCCTCCGGTAATGGAAATTTTGGAAGCGGTATGATGGATTTGTCTGAATGGCCTTTGGATAATCAAGGGGTTATCTTTATTGAGTTTTCCTATGACTGAATAAATCTGACTTACTTCAAGGATTTCCTCAAATTCCAGGGGCGGAAGGATACTTTGCAGGGCTTTGCTGAGCATCGTTTTTCCGCTCCCGGGAGCTCCGATCATGACGATATTATGCAATCCCGCTGCTGCGATAGCCAATGCCCTCTTGGCTAATATATGTCCTTTGATATACTGAAAATCCACATCATATCCTGATTCTTGCTTATATAATTGTTGGATATTTTTTGCCTGATTGATGACATGGAATGGATCGCCATGTGAAAAATATTTAATAATCTGATGAAATGCAGTAAGCGGATAAATGTGGATATCGGGAACATATTCCAATTCATAAACGTTTTCTGCTGGCACGAAAAAATGTTTGTAGCCCTGCTTCATAGCACTGATTACCGAAGGGAGAAGTCCATTTACTCTTTTGATTTCTCCATCTAATCCTAATTCTCCGAAAAACAAAAAATCCTGAATCTGATCAGCATAATGGATTTTCCCTTCAGCAAGAAGAAATAATATCGCTATCGCCATCGGCAGATCAAAACTCGTTCAGACTTTTTTGGTATCTGAAGGGGAGAGATTGAGGACAAATTTTCTTTTGGGAAGAATGATGCCGACATTACGGAATGTCGCTCTAAGTCTCTCTTTGGATTCTCTGATGGCGGCATCAGGGAGTCAGATGATTTCAATGGTTGGCAATGCCTTATTCGAATCAGCTTCAACGATAATTTCATATCATTGTAGTCAGAGATTGGCAAATGTTTTTACTTTGGGTATCATGGCTTATTTTTACAGAGTAAAAATAAAGTGGAAATATTGAAAAGTGGAAGTATGGAAATATTATATAGAGAGGTTATATTTTTTAGTTTTGACTATCTTTGTAAGAACCCCGACCATTTCATTTGCCTTATCAATCATTTCATTCTGTTCTGAAAAGTGAGATAAATATCAACCTTCCCTTAATAAGCGAAGTCGATATTTTGTCTCTATCGCTTCTTTGAGTGCAATACTCATTTTGGAGAGAAAATCCTTTTTGCTTTGCGCCTCCTGTGCTTCCATGACATTAGCACCTATACTTGTTCCACTCTTCAAAATTTGTTTACTAAGTACAAATTCCCTGTCTGTTTTTGTAGTATATTTGTAATATTTTATAACCAGAATACTGAGCTTAAACGCTTCTTCACTTATCTGATATCATTTTTTCTGTCACATTCACATCCTTATTAATGAATAAAAAACTCCGTCACTTTTCCATTTTTCAATTTTTCCATTTTTCAACTCTGTTTTGAAACTCCATCATCTTTCCACCTTTCCATTTTTCCATCTTTCCACCTTCTCTTCCTTTCTTTTTCCATTTCAAATCTTACCTTTTTAATTTGATTGCAAAGTTTTGTCAATTTTTTTTCGCTTTGCTCTTCGATGGGAATGGCGAGCGATTCAAAAATTCTCAACACTTTTTTTTGTATCTTCATTTTTTTGAAAATAATTTCATGATAAAGCTCATCATAAAGCCTTAGAAAGAAACAACTTATTCCCGAGATATCCGATGGATGTCTGATGTGTTTACAGATAAATCTTATCAGTCCATATGAAGTATCATACTTGGGAGAAAGTTTGATGTACTTGAGAAGACGCAGTTTTTCATTAAGTATGATCATGCTTTCGTGACAAGAAGATAAAACAGCCCGAACAATATATATCCTATAAAAGAAAAAAACGGACAAAAGTAGGATGTTTCGTGATAATGAGAAAACCGTTACACTAACCAGATTTATTCCCCTTTTTGATATTTTACTAAACTAAGTTTCTATATACATTACATTGACATTATTAATTATCTTGATTTTATTACTTAAATGAGTATTATTGGAATTGATGCATGATTCATGATGTATGATTCATGATGCATGATTCATGATGCATGATTCATGATGTATGATTCATGATGCATGATATAGGAGTCTACATACAAGAAATGGAAAGTTTGAGAATTGAAAATTCTGTTATCAATTATCTTATTTTACTCTATTTACCAAGTAGCTCATGAACTCCTCCAATCTCAAGAAAACCTATCGCCATGCGTATGAACAATTTTTCCTGGAAAATCATGTAGTAGTCTCTACGCCATTTGTGATGAATCGATCAGGAGATATTCTGAATAATTACAGCGGCGTCAGTATCAAACAAAAGATCCCTTTGCGTCTGTATATGGGATATACTAAAAATGATTCCTCTGCCATTAAGCTCAATAAGATCAGCTACTTGGATACCAATGAACATAATTTCATTCAGACGAGTATCTTGGAATATGCACCTTATTTCAATGATCTTCAAAAAGAGATTGAAACGAAATATGCTTCATTAGCTGAAACGTACTGAGGTATAGAGATCAATATCCTTTCTGAACTTCCTAGAGGCGTCTGACTTGGATTCGGATCATTGATATCATTATTGCTTTCTATACTGCTTCAGATGATCCAAGATACGGTCATACCTACCGATATCGCAACATTCAAACAACATAATATCAATGAACTACTCCAGGATACCTATAGCCAATTTTCTAAATTATTCCTAGATGCTCTTCATCTGGATAAACACATGTATGGCATGATATCTTCTGGAACGAAACTGGCATCATTTTTTGATACCTATTATCCGATAGTCGCTTTCTCTGAAGACTTCAATAGGAATGCTCTTCATCAGGATTTAAGCTCCAATAGATTTTTTGGATTTAAACTCAATGATCTTTTCAAAGAGCTCAGGGAAGTGCCCTATAGCCCTATCGACTATGGATTGATATTCTCCGGCAAACCTGTCTTGCTCGAACAGATCTCAGGCACCCAATATAGAAACAATTCTCTTTCCAGCCAGGAAATCAGATCTGAATGCAAAACGCTATTCGGAGATTTTCTCGAACAGCTTCCTCCGAATAAAAGACCGAGATTTTATAAACATCTCATCCATCCTGAAACTGATGAATTTGATCTCATCTCTGGGAAACTTATGGGAATCTTCAGTCTCAAAATTCTTTTCTATCTATCTAAAATGTATCGTAATGGCTACGACGAAACGAATATGCTCCAGCTTTTGGATACACTCCAGAAATTAAGGCAGGCGCATTGTGTGACCAGAGACAGCTCCTCTGTATTCCTCTCATTTATCCAAAACATCATTGAACATTTTCCCGGTTCGGCTAAATATCTTTCACTCTCGCCGAATGATAGCACCATCATGGGATGATCACTTATCTTCGCTATGCCACTAGAAGGATTCAGGACATCTATTTTGGAGACATTACAAAAAACGTCAGTGGAATTTACCGGCGCCAAACTTATTTATGCTAATCGGATCGATGGGATAGAGCATGAAGGATTCAAGATAGAACAAGATCTGAAACATGGCATTTACTCCACTTTCCTGGAAAGCAATAATTGCATACTCAGATGGGTAAATGGTAAAGTGATGATTGCAGACTGTGAATCTTCTATAGAAAACAACAAATCTGGTCTTCTCCTGGATACCATCCACAACAAGATCTACCTTGATGGACAAAAGCTTACCTCGCAAGATCTGCATTCCCAATCAGCTACGGTAGAGATCATTAAAGTTCTTATCCAAAACCTCAGCAAGGAGATATCCAATAAGGATCTTCCTCCTTCCAGTTATAGCAAGAACAAAAACGAGATGATTGGAAAAATAGTCATTCCCCTTCTGGATCTCATCGAGAAGAAAACAGGAAAAAAACTTCCGCTGATCTGCAAGGGAAGTCTCTATGATTTCTATTTGAAGCTGAATACTTCTGATACGGAAATCGTAGTGATTGATAGATTGGAGAGAGAGTAATCTTAATAAAAAGCCGATTATAGAAAAAAACGCCCATCCGCCTATGCGGACAAGGGTCCTTTCTGTTCCGCGATGAAGCGGAAGATATATTATCTTATTCTAGATCTTCTTTTGTGAATCTAGTCTGTCTAAGGATTGCCATCAATGTTCAAATTTTGAGGTCTTTACTATGCATAGGAATTGTAGTAATTTTTTGGGTTTCTGAACTATATAAATAGCAGTGACTTCACTTTTGATGAGTTTCTTTTCGTCCATGCCTTAATAAAAATTTCTTTATTTCTTCTGGTTTATACTGCTTCATAGACAACTGGAACAGATGAAATAAATGTCTCTTTATTGAAGAATCTTTTCATGTTAGCTCATACTTTTTTTTGTGCTTCTAAGTAACCAACGGCCGCTTCTTTAATCATTATTTGTGCTTCTTCCATAGTTCCCCCGTAGCTTACACAACCAGGCAATTCCAATATTTCGACTGTATATCAGCCTTCAGTTTCCTTAGTATAAAGTGCGGTAAAATTTACCATTTTTTTACCTTTTAAAAGATAAATTATCGGCTTCACTATAGTCATTTTTGTAAGGATTACAAGAATAAAGAGATCTTATATCAGGAAGTATAATCAATTTAAAGTAGAAACAAACGGACAAAGTTAGGACAAAATGATTCTTACTCGGGCTTGTCCGCCTATGGTGGGTAACAAGTGACTCAATAAAAAGCCGATTATAGAAAAAAACCCTCATCCGTAGCCGAAGGGTCCTTTTTGTTCCGCAATGAAGCGGAATTATTTATAAATACCATGATTCCCTATATTCACCAGTAAGATTATCTTATTAATTGGCTCTATCTGACTGATAAACCTATAATCATCATTGATACTACTAGAAAGATATCCATCTAATCATCATTGTAATTTATGAGTCTTTAATGATTAGTCATACTGATTCTCCAAAAATTTCTGAAAATTTACTTTGAACTTTTCCTTCAAGTATTCAGGTAATTTTTGATAGTTCTTCTTAAACTGGTTAGTTCTTTGTATTGTCCAAGTCATCAAAAAGATCATTAACATCGTTAAATGTTTTGATATTATTATCCTTCACATCTTTTTTTGCTAAGGCATGGTCTATCACTTCATATATCTTTTTCATCTTATCAAACTCTGTCACAAAATCATGTAACAACTTTTGTGGCAATGTAATGACTTGTTGTGTAGTTATCGTAGTCATCTTTTTCTTTTGTTACTAAGTAAAGTAACTGTACTATACTCATTTCTCTTATTTTTTTCAAGGATAAGATATTGGCTGATCAGCCTATCTGCTCCCGGGAGCAAAGCTCTAACAATCAGCTACTTTCCTGCAATTACCTTCATCTGCTCCCGGGAGCAAAGTGGCGAAGTTTCCGATTATAGAAAAAAACCCTCACCATTGCTGGTAAGAGGTCCTTTCCGCCCCGCAAGGCGGGGTCTTCATTATTCCGCAATGAAGCGGAAGGTATTTATTTTATCTCGTCAAATTCTTTTCTTTTCATATTCACAAAGCTTAATATTTTGGATTCTACTCATGGAGAAATATCTTTATTACCATGATTAGGAACTGGGAAAGTGGTTTTTCAATTAGAAAAGATCACATGTGATCATTTCTGTCTTACTATTTCAAATCACAATCTTTTTAATTTGTTATTTATCTCGATAAACTTATACGGCATACTCTAATTGCTTACTAACCAAATATTTCTGAATCTTCTTCTGTAAGCTAATCTCCTCAGAATAATAATCTACCATCATATCTACAACATTTTTTAATTCATTAACTGCTTCTTCTTCAGAGTATCAGAAAGCATATAAAGCCTTCTTTCACTTTATTTCTGCGATATATCATTCTCCATCTTTTCTAATTACTATATTCATCTTTTTCTTTTGTTACTAAGTAAAGTAACTGTACTATACTCATTTCTCTTGTTTTTTCAAGGCCTTCACGTAACCTTTAACGCGACCAGAGGGAGCTTTTATCGCAACGGAGGACTCTGTTGCTTTTATCGCGAACGCTAGTGAGTCAAGCCCGCCAGGGCGCCCCGCCGATTATAGAAAAAACCCCCATCCGCCTAGGCGGACAAGGGTCCTTTCTGTTCCGCGATTAAGCGGAAGGTATGTTACTTGTATAATTGAGCATGAGTTCATACATCATATATTTCTACTAATTCATACTTTCAATCACTGATTTCTTTGAAAATGATTCTGATATCTCCTGTTACATCTATACTTCTTTTTCATTTGTATTTTCATTCTAATCAATGGTTACGGAGTTCTTTATCCATTGGGTTGAGCATAAAAATTTGTAGAACACCTTTGACTTTGTCCCTCATCTTATGTCACAATACCTGATATGATTTGGTAAATGATTTTTTATAGAGAAGCTTCATGATCTAGTAGTTTTAAAAAGTTGATTGCATGCTCTCATTCAAATGGCCCATACGAATCATTTTTTGGATCGTAAAAAGCATTCTTAAGTGCGGTTATTTTATCCTTGAGAATATACTTATTATATGCCTTATAGTCTATATTTGTGCCATATTTTTTGACTATACTCTGTGGCACTTTTTCTACGGTTATCGTAGTCATCTTTTTCTTTTGTTACTAAGTAAAGTAACTGTACTATACTCATTTCTCTTATTTTTTCAAGGCCTTCACGTAACCTTTAACGCGACCAGAGGGAGCTTTTATCAGTCCCGGCAAGCCGAGGCGAGAGATAGAAAAAACCCCTCAGCCTACCCCGTAGTACTATGGGGCGAAGGCCGAAGAGTTCTTTCTTATTTATAGCATATGTCTAAAGACATAGTGTGATAAGTAACCAACTATTTCACGTAGAAACTGTTGATAACACCACCTACTAATCTTGATTCAAATGCTGTTGATCCACTATAGTTAGCTGTATACTCAATTGCTGCAGCTGCAGGCATAGATAATGTAACAGTAGAGTCTGCTCCGTTTGGAGTAGCTGATACCAAGAATACATCATTATTCTGCAATAAGTACATATTACCTGTAGCAGTATTAGGAGTAGCTCCTGTAGCCATAGTTATTGTTGTTCCATCTGGAAGAGTAACTACATAAGATCCGACATTATACATAGAGTTTTGTACAAAGTTAATATCATCTAATCTTACGGTAACTGCAGATCCGTCTGAAGTGTTAGTATTGTCTCCCTTCTCTATTGTAACCTTAAATTCACCGTTTGCTGTTTTTGTTAGAGTAACAACAGCTGGAGTGATAGAGAAGTTCTTAGCATTGTCTGTAAGAGCTCCTTCAACGATATCATCTCCTGATACTACTCCCTTTAATGTAAGAAGTTCTACAGAAGTAACATAATCATTTGATATAACAGCTCATCCATCTTCATTGATAACCTTAGATATGACCTTGACAAGCAATGGGGCTTTAGTCAGTTCTGTATCAAAATCTAGATTATCAAATGTAGCGATTTGTCCAGTAGTATCCCAAGTAGGATTAGAAGCAACTTCTACTCCGTTGTAGAATAATTTTACATCAAGTGTAGAGAGATCAGTATCAGCTCCGTTGAATGTAACGATAGCTTTACCGACATTTACTGCTTCGTACTTAGAGTACAATCCATATTCAGCAACAGTTTCTGTAGTCCCAGCAAGTACGTTTTTGGTGTACTTATTGTTAGTAACTGCAGCATCATATGACAAGAGAACATCTCCAGCACCAGTAACAGTAATCAACCTACCAGCTATATCTGTCATAGTACTAAGATCTATAGTATTCTGATCCTCTGAAGTATCTTCTGCTTCTATATCAGCTCCGAGGAGAGAATATTGAACTCCAGTCAATTCTGGATTATTTGCTATATCTACCTTAAGAGTGAATGTAATTGTTTCTCCCTTAGCGATAGTAAAGTCTTCATTTACTACGATAGTACCATTGTTTACGTCTGCAGGTATTTCTGTCGTTCCCTTCATCAATACTGCATTAGTAATAGTATCAGAATCAATACCAGCACCAGTAAATGTTAATTTCTTGATCTTAGCTCCGTATGCTGTACCAGCCTTGATCTTAAAACTAATTGCATCTACACCTTCTGCTCCTTCAGCAACAGTCTTGTCACCAAGTATTACTTTTGTAACAGTAAGATCAGCTTCTTTTCCATTCATCAAAGACCAAGTCAATGAAGAAGGAGAAATATCTCCAGTAGCAACAGTAGTATCATCTGATGATTCTTGTACTACTAGATTAGCTTTTGATAATGACATTCTTAATCGGTCACTAGTCATTGCTTGGTCTAATGTATCAGCATAAACATATACTGTTAATTTAGAACCAATAGATTTTTCTAGACTTGTAGTATCCCAATCTGTCTTGTTTGTGTGATCATCCAATTCTATTGGAGATGCTGTAGTAGAACCAAGTCTGATTTTAACTGTATCCAAAATTCCTGTCAATTGGCTTCCTGAGAAGTCTAATTGGAAATCTTGAAGTTTTAAGCTTCCACCAGCATTGTTTGTAATCTCAAATGCTCCCAAGAAAACATTTTTTCTATTTCTAAGGATATCTGTAGATGGAGGATTAACTCTTGTAAGAGTAACCTTACCAGCAGAAACCGTAAGTGCAACAGATACAAATCCAGCACCAGCTACATTAACTGGTTGATTGTATTTGTCGCCGATAGCAACTATATCCATAGCTTTTTCAAAAATATACTTGATTGTTTTGTCAGCTCCGCCAATTACGTCAGCCTTAACTGTAAAGGTTGGTCTTTTACCTTCTTTGATGAGGTAACCATCTTCAATATCAAAGATAAGATATTTTCCTGACATCTTAGCTGCAGTAGCGATGGTAGAACCATCAACAACTAATTTGAAGTTTTCTAATTCTGTAGCTTCATCTATAGTTCCTGCATTTTCCTTGAATGTAATTGAATTCAATGTCATATCCTGATCATTTGCGCTAGCGTTATCCAATGTGAAGTTGAATAATTCAGCAGCAGTCTGACCTAACTTTGGATTTTCAGGAGTTGATCCTATAGCTCCAGTAAGTGTAGGAGATGCTTTGTTTACAATCTTAAATGTTTCTGATGTAAGATTGGAAGCTAAATTAACATCTTCAGCTGTAGAGTCTAAACTTAACAATTTAATGTTAAATTGTTCTCCAGCAGTAGTAGCATCGTTTTGGATAGTAAGATGTACAGTAAATTCTACTGTTTCACCAGCTTTTACTTCATATCCATTAGCGATAGTCAATGTTGCTTCGTCAGTTGTAGAACTGAAACTAGCTTCTTTTGAAATTCTTCCTCCATTCATAAATAGAGCAGCTTTTTCTAAAGTAGTAGAATCAAAATATCCTTGTCTCTTGATAATGATAGAGTCAATTCTGATATCTTGATCAGCAACAAATTTGTATGTTGCAGCTGGTAATGAAGAGATTCCATAAGGAATATCACCACCATTAGAAGATGTCATAGAAACATCTAAATTTCCATTAGCATCAACTGGAGTTACACATTCAGCTGGACAAGTGTCCAAACCTAATGAGCAAGACAATTGATTTTCTGGAGTGTCGCAAGTAGCTGGAGTTTCTTCACCAGCAGCTCTTTGCATCATAAGCATTACATAGCCTCTGATTTCAGGAGCGTTTGGATTAGAGATATTTGTCATTATGCCAGCATCTTTAAGTGCTGCTAAATGATCTGCATAGTATGGATCACCTCCATTGTATGTATCTCCATACAAAGCCCTAGAAAGGACTGTACCAAATTGAGCTCTCGTAACTACACCATTTGGGTTGAAAGCAGTGATGCCCTGACCCATAAGTCCAAGTTGGCAAGCTTCTGTGATGTACCCTTGTAGTTCTTCAGTCTGAGTAGCTACATCAGTAAAGTTGCAATTCAATGAAGTGTCAGGAGTCATTCCCAATACTTCTTCAGCATAATTAACCATCATTTTAGCCATATGAGATCTGATGAGAGTCCCATACATATTAGCAGTGTCGATAGAAGATTGTGTAGTGATACCTATTCCGTAGGCATAATCATACGCACCTTGCAATTCGTCACTGTAAGTAGTAGCACCAAGCGTTGCCGTTGGCACCATTGATGCAATCATCATTACTGATGCTGCGATTGAGAACAATTTCTTAAAATTTTTCATGTGTACATGTAAAATAAAATATAAAAAGAACATCCCAGAACAGATATGTCCATATCTGCTATAAGTAGGGATAAATCATCCCCCGAAGGGATGTTATTACGGATGTCTACAAACATTCGTTCTGTGTCTCCACACAGTAACTAGGTTTGACATTACCAATTCAGACATCTTTTGCAAGACATTTTTAGACAAGTTAGACATTGGGGTAAAACCGTCCTTTTGACACTATGTATTGGTATACACAAAGCCAAGAAATGTCCTCCAAACCTATAAAAATACCGACAACTCCTGCTGAGATAGAGATACAGTGGATTTTGTGGCTTCTGATAGGGATTTTAGAGGTGTCCGTATACAACTGATAATGAACCATCCTTCTGATGTGGAATACGATATAGTGTCTATTTTGTGACAACTGTTGGTTAGCGGGTTTTGACTACATGTAATTAAAAATGGCTTATGTACTACCATCTCTGACGAAAATCATGCTCATTTTTTCTGCTTGCTTTTTGATGAAAATGGGGTGTAATTAGCTTCTTCCTACCTCTCTGTCCCCCTTTGCGAAGGGGGTGACCGCCTAGGCGGGTGGGGGATTTCAATAACAAGGATAAATCATAATGCCTACAATCTCAATTCTTCTTTTCTTTCCTCTATTTCTCTTTCCAGATCCATGATTACTCATTCTAATTTGTAGTAGACTTGATTGTTTGTATATCTGATAATTTTGATTCATAATGTTTGAAAATATTCGGTTCTAATTTCGTCATATTCGCCTTGTCGATCATGACTATCTCCATCTATTTCTATTCCTAATTTTAATTTATGACAATAAAAATCTAAAATGTAATTTCCTATGGGTTTTTGTCTAAGAAACCTATATCATGTGGTATCTTCTTTCAGAGCTAAATTTCGAATTTTTCATTCAGCTTCTGTCATAGCATGCTGATGTCTATTCTTTCTTGCATATCGCTTATTTTTAGAATTATAATAAATAACCATAAGTTAAGAGTGTAAATATATAAAATCCCTACCCTAGGAGGGAACCCTTCCCTTTACAAAGGGACACATCATTTTCTTTATTTTTGTTCCACTTCTCTACGCAGTGGAGAGGAGTGCCGAAGGCGGGGAGAGGAAAAGCGACTCATTATAAACCCCAGCAAGAAGCCCAGTAAAACAACCCATTTTACCCAGCCATTTACCCAAAGATACAAGCCAAACGTCGAAGAAATTTCAGACACTTTATATATATAAGAAATCAGCCCCTTCTCTATCCGAAGTATCCAATTTCGTCATAAAAATTGGTAGAGATAGACACTGATAAAGCCATAGATCATGACAAAGGGCAATATCGGGAGAATAAAGAGATTTGAGACAATAGACAAGAGATTTATCTTTCCCATAAAGAAGATGATGATAGGAAACACACCGCATGTCGCTCCCACACTCGGCTGCAAATAATTCTTCCGGATATACTGCATTGCCCTTTGTCCCCCTTTGCAAAGGGGGGTGTCCGAAGGATGGGTGGATTTATTTCATCTTTCCATATTTCAATCTTTCAATTTTTCCACCTCTGCCGCCATTGAAACAATTGGCTTTTGATTTATCAATATAATACCAATCACGGCAGCGAAGCTCATGAGAAATCCTACATCATACACAAGATAATAGGGATTAACGATTAACATCCCTATGAAAGCGATAGATAGTAAGCGCCAGACAGGGATCTCTCTTCATCGAAATAATGCGACAAGAGAAAGCCCTCCCGTAACTACTGCACGAAAGACACTTGAATCCAATCCACAGATCAATCCATAGCAAACAACCGTGATTAATATCAGAAATATTCTCAAATAAAATGGCAGAAAGAAAAGAAGGAATCAGAGGAATACGGTAATCATCACGATATTTCCTCCACTGACTGCGATGATATGGACAAGTCACGAATTGATAAATCATTGATAATCATCTTTGGAGATCTGCGATCTATCACCGATCAGCATACCGAGAACTAGTCCTGCGATACGATCTTTACCGTATGCAGAAATAATTTTTTGCTGAAGAGTTTTTTTGATTTGCCTGCTTCGAGACACATGACCTCATTGTCTTTGTGAGCGTAACGAAGCAATCCTATCGTTACTATTGATTGAACTTTTCTCATACATAACTCATTCCCATCCCTTCATCTTCAATCGTTTATTGTAATCGAAAGCAAGAAATCACTGTTCTTCTTGATCATCATTTATTGTATTTTTGTCCCCCTTTGCGACCGAAGGAAGTCCCGCACCAAGCGGGGTAAAGGGGGAAGCCCGAAGGGAAGGGGGATTTTCTTTCACTGGGCGGGGTGAGGATCAGACTAAAAATATCTCATCGCCTATCTGGTACTCTTTTTTTGTATACAATACATAAGCACCTTTCCCATCATTGAAAATATATTTTCCCTGAGTGTAGGTATCTTGAATTACCCCCGTTCAAAAAAACCTTCAATCTTTCAATCATCAATCTTTCAATTTTTCAATGCCTACTCATTGGATGGATAAATTTTCAAAACTTTTTCAATGAGAATAATTGTAGGCAATCCAGCTTCCCATCGCAAGCAAAAATGCAATACAGAGCAATAGAATCATCCTACAATATTTGACGATTTTTGGCAATTTTTGGCGATTTTTGACGACAACGAAAGCAAGCAAGACTACCAATATCGATCCGAACACGATACCGGTCAGCCATATATTTTCCCAGACTGTTAGCACGAAAATGAATGCAGCAAAAAAAATAATAAAAAGCATTGCAGTTTTATCAAAATAAATGGTTGCTCTAATAAGCAAAATCACGACAGATCAAAACTTACATATTTCTGTATTTACCGATGGTAAGAATATATATCTTTTTATCGGCAAACATATAGAATATTCTATATCAAAAACTAGGTTCTACTATTTCTCTCAATCAACTCCTATCAAACATCTCCTTTCATAAGTAGGGAAATAATGATAGGTTGTTGGCTGCATGAAATATGGTTTCCACTACTTTGTAGGCATAACATATGTTGTCTTTGGATATGAATTTTTCTATATTTTGTAAATCTTGCAATGCTGTCTTAGTATACAGCACACTATACATATACCTTGTGATTTGCTAATAAATGTTTGTATACTTCTTCCGTAGAGAAAAGCTTGTTTTTGTCGATATCATTGAGTCATTGTAAAATTCTTTCAATCTCCTTGATTGTATATCCTGCTTTTTTTAACTCTTGAATGATAAGTGTCTCGTCTTTTTTCATAGCGAATGATTACGAAGTAAATTTATTTTAGTATCAACTTATTGATTTTATCGGCGTATGGAATCGCTTCAAATTCCTTGCCATATATTTTCAGAGGCAAGAGGAAATGGAGTCTACAACCGATTCCTCCCCTGCTATGATGAAACAATGAAAGGCTTTCCGCTAATGTTTTTTTTGTCCGATCGTAATATAATAGATCCGGAATTGTTTTTTTTAGTGTGTCATAACAGGTAGCGTCATCTCACATATCACAAGGAAAAAATATTTTTATACAATCCGAATATTGTTCACAAAAAACATGTATGGCATGGATATGCTTAGTATTTAGCATCTTTTTATTGATATTAATTAGAATATATTTCTCTTTTATTAATTTTCCACCTTTCAATTTTTCCACCTTTCCACCCTTTATAATATTCTCTGCGAAATCGTGGTGCAATTTTGCTTTATATCACATTTGCTTCACTATATCATATGACGTACCATCTCTGATAATGATCTCTTGTGCTCTAGGAAGCAAGAGATGATATAAAAATCTGGTCCTTCGGTTGCTTGGTTTCCCTATTCATCCGAGCAAGACGAATTGTTTTCTCCTGACCGTGGCATGAAAAAGTAATGGGATATTTCGCCCATCATGAGGAAATGGTCTGTCATCGGACAACACCTCCCCTCCACCGAAGAACTTGAAAAGCTTCCTGTATTTCCCCATTCATAGAAAATTTATTATATGGGTAAGTAGTTTCCATTTATGTTGTCTAATCTCCACTATTTTTATTCTATCAAATAGATTCCTTCACTTTTCAATATTTCAATATTTCAACTTTTCAACATTCTTTTCTAAAAGACTTCCTCACTTTTCAACATTTCAATATTTCAACTTTTCAATATTCTTCTCTATCCATCCATCCATCCACTTTTTATCTCCAACTTCGACATATAAAGTATCTATAGGGTAATTTTTCATTATCCATTCAACTACTCAGAAAAAAAGCATTTCATCGCCAAATTCTTATATCCATAATATCATCTTAGGTAAGCGTCCATGTTGTCTTGGATGGTAAAATATGCTTGCGATAGTATTTACCTTACCATGGATATCAAGACAAAATTGGATTGAGAGATTGAGACATGGAGAGATTGAGAGATTACAATAACTAATTCTCAATCTTCCATCCTCAATTTTCACTGTTCTATTTATAACTTAAGTTTCGTTGTTTTAATGATCTTTGTAAGTACTCATATCATTTCATTAGATTTTTTAAGTAAATCTTCTCGTAAAGGGTATGTTTTGAAATATCAGGAATCTCTCAGAAGACATATTCGATATTTAGACTCTCTCGCCTCTTTCAAAGAAATACTCATTTTAGATAAGAAGTCTTTCCTGCTTTGTCATTCTTGTGCCTCTCTAATATTAGCACCCACACTTGTCCCACTCTTGAAGAGTTGATTAGTAAGAATAAATTCTCTTTCTGTTTTGGATATATATCTGCAACATGCAATTACCATCATTGCAAACGAATATGCTTCATTTTCGATTTGGTATTTTTTTCTGATTTCTTCCATTCCTACATGATTTACAATATATAAAATCTAATAATTTCTCAATCCCTGCCTACCGGACAGGCAGGCTCAATCCTCAATTTCTCAATTTATTAGGCAGGAACTGGTTCTGCTGGCTTCACTTCCTTTAATTTCTTAATAAATCCAGCCAGCAATTTGGTAACATCCAATGATGCGCCGATAAGTTTCTGATGCTGTTCATTGTTTAAAAAGCCGAATGCCAATGCGAGATGCAACATCGATCTACAAGATCCGCACGATACTTTGGCAGCATACAAATCATCTATTAATTCTTTCTTGCTTGGCTTCTCATATCACTGTGCGATAGTGTTCATGATAGCGATGCAGGACTTTCGTAAACATTCTTTCAATGTTTCGTCTTTTATGTTTCCCAATGCAGTAGACGTTTCTAATGCTAATGTTCTGGCCTTCTGCCAAACGATAAGATTTTCAATATTTTCAAATTTCATGATAATAACAATAAAAGAATAAAAGTAATAATATAGGTCGTACCTTCGGCACTTTTTTTTATTTTTTATTTTCTTTAGCTACGGACTACCGTCTGCAGTCAAAAGATGTCGTCCGCTTAGGCGGACTTTCCATCAGGATTATATGCTTATGGTAAGTCTCAACGGGATGATCTATATTCTTCACTTTGGACGGAAGTCCAAAGTAATAAACCAATGCGTCTATTGCAAGTCCCAGAGGGACGACCTATTATTTGTTTTGGATGGAAATCCAAAGCTATTTTATGGTGAGGTAACCTCACCCAATAGAACCATTCCAAATTTCACTGCCCGATACGCTAATGAATAGGTTTCAAGGATATGAAGCTGCTGATCGAGATCATAGACAGGGATAGTCCCATGACTGGTATCGATATTTTGGACACCGTTTTTTATATTTTTCTTGTCGGACCATAGGAGATCAAAATAGGTTTTAATGTTTGTCTGATAGTAAATGTCTCATCGCTCATTTTTGAGATAGGTATTGATAAGTGTAATGAATTTCTCATACAATTTATTTTCGTTTGCTGTCTTGAGCGCTGTTTTTCCGTTAGGAATATTTCTACAATCCACTTCCATTTTCCCAAACATCATACAGAGCTGATTTCCTTTTTTCTTGAAGGAAAGTTCTTTTAACATCGTCTGTTCTTGATCAGTAATCTGAAATATCTGATGCCCATCAGCGAATATTTTTTGCCCTTCTTTGGGTTGTTCGTAACATAATTTGCTTAGCATGATTCACGAATACCCAATACCAACACAAGCTGCTTTATTGAGCAAACCGAGATTTCCTGAAAGAATATTTTCCTTCCCTATCTCTAAATCTGTGGAAAGTTTTTTCTTCTTCCCATTAATCTCCAGATAGAAACCAGAAATAACATTTCAACTCTCCACTGTCTGCCTAAGCAGACCTCAACTGCTGTAAGCCGCAATCCAAATTCCTATCTCTTCTTTGTTATCTTTTCCTTTGGGATTGGGAAGTACGTATGTTATTTGGACAGATAAACCAGAGAAAGAAGCGCCTGTAAACAGATCGCCTGTCAGAATTTCTCCTGTCATATTTCCTGTCTGTAAAGCATTTTCTGGACAAAGAGAAGGATTCCATAATCCTAATTGCTCATCCTGGGCTTCTTGTTGCGCAGATAAAAATCGATCTCTCAATTGATAAGGAACTTTGAAGGTATATTCTTTGGCATAGCCATTGGACAACAGTGTTTCATTGAGTAATTCATCATCCAAATAGACGTACTTGAGCCGCCTTTTATAACTATCAGCCTTATTTTGAGTAGGATCAAACTCCAGATGTACTTCTTTTCCTAGAAGTAGCTCTTTCACATAGTCCTTGGCTTCTTCTGCGAAACAACCTTTTTTCTTGGTCCTCAATAGACTTACTTCGGGAGCATCTATTCCTAAGAATCTTACACTCTGCTCATTCCCGCTATAAAGAATTTTTATAGTATCCCCATCTATTACCGATGTAACGAGATAGGTGCCTGTCAGGATATTGCCTGTTACTTTGGGAGGTTTGGGTGGTTTGGGTGGTGGCGGAGTAAAGGTATAGGTATACAGATCCAAAAGCTGGTCTTGATATCGAAGCTGGACAGTGATGGAATTACCACTTTTGCTACTATTGGGAAAGCTGAACGATCATTGCAAGGTCAGTGGAACTCAGCTCTGAAGCACTCAGCTCAGATATCTTTTGGTAGTTCAGATCTTGAGATACCGGTTGGGTTTACTTAATAGAATCTGGCTTTCTCATCAAGAAAAATCAGCCAAAAGCGTAATTGTTTCGTTCCCTATATCGGATCATTCAGGATCATAATCGATATCCGTAATTTTTACCTGCAGACTTCCTGTGGTGATAACCAATGGTTCATCCTCTTCTTCTCATGTAGTGTTTTCTCATGTATTACCGTGATCTGGACAACTTGGACAAGATACGGCTCATGAGCAATCCAGAGAGATATATTCAATTTTAGTTTGGATCTGAACTGGCAAATACTTCAAAAACACTCTGTCAAATCATGGCGAAAAAGCACCTGTTTCATCAAAAACCTTGGCACAATCCTGAGTATGAGCATTGTAATATAAGGAACTACCTGTGATTACTCACGTAAGAGTAATAATGTCCAAAAGCTGTCCACTTTGTCCACTTCAGCCATAAAGCAATAACCATCATCAACTATTTTGCAGTGTTAACCTAACAGTATCCAAATTATTCACCCCCTCGTTATGCCATTTTTCCGAATTGGAAATAAGGAAGATGGTATTGTTTTCCTTGCCGACAAATCACGAATCAAGCGCAATTTCCATTGTTTCTACCAGTGCAGAACCCGAAAGAAAAAGGCTATCATATTCCAGATCCTTTCCTACGCTAAGCTCTATATAAGGAGGATATACCTCATTACCTGCGAATATCTCACTAATCCATACCTCATTTTTCTGCGTGTAATCAGCACAGTTTATAGGAAAATTTCATGTGTAGACAGGAATCGGATCTTCTGGAACTATTATCTCTCCTGTGCTATATATCTTCCCTGGATTAGCCAGATATCAGGATTGTACGTTGTAGACCCTTGATTCTATGGTTCCTGTAATAAAGTAATCCTCCCCTATTTGGATCTTTTCTAGAGAAGTATTTTTATCATTGTAATGTAAGACTATTCAGGTATCCACAGCAAAATTGTCTACTACTATTCAACTATATATTAGCGAAAAACTGATCTGTTTCGTATCAGTAAATCACATGGAGATATAATTTTTGATTATACTTTGATCTAAAAAATATCCAAAGGTTCTTCCTGATCTCGCAACTACGATTGACTGTTTCGAACCTATGAAGCTATTAATTGTCGCATTTACTCCTATTCACGTCAAAATCACACCTCATGAAAAGTCAGTTGTTCACCTATTGGTTATTTCCAGCCACTCATCACTTCCATCAAAGAAGACTTCTGAAATGATCAGAGAAGGAATCATTGGTATATCAAAAGGGATAATATCAGGTACAATCACTCATTCCAAAACCATTGGCAAGGCATCTTCTCATCATGAAATATCCATATATCATGAGGCACTAGGTCATACATCGATAGTTTCTTGGTTCTCTACTTCTTCTCATTCCAATCAAGTGAGATCAATTCCTCAACTTTCACATCAAGAAATAATTTCTTCCTGATTTCATGATCATTGGTCTTTACTGGGTTCTTCATGAGCTAATGACATTCATAGCATTAGGAAAAAGATGATTGCGATAAGCAATAATAGATATCTAGGACGCATGGTCATATATTTTCAAATAAAACTGATCTGCGCAGATCGTCCGAAACTATAAAAAAACAAAAAAAGAAAAAAATGGACGAAAGTAGGAAAAAAATTACTGGCAGACATTCCTAGAAAAAAAGTAGTTGCTATCCAAACAAGCCTGAAATGGAATGAGGGATTGTTGTGATAGCAACTATATAGGCTTCAATCATAGTTACCAAATACGAATAATTATTTGGTTGGCTAACCATGAAGAAGCCTATAAAAAAAATGGACGAAAGTAGGAAAAAAATTACTGGCAGACATTCCTAGAAAAAAAGTGGACGAAAGTAGGACAATTCATCTATTGGCTATTTACTCCCGGGAGTGAATTGAATTATAAAGAAAGCAATGCTTTGACGATAACTTCTTTTGCGTGGCTAATCAATGCTTGTTTATCTTTTTTTTGCTCCTTCTTTTTGAAATTCCTCAATTTTATCAATGCGCTCATAAGTTTTTTTTCGAATGCGACATCTCTCTGATTGATCATAATATCTTTATAGTGATCTACATACCATTGAGCATTATCATATTGGTCGTGAGTCCATGGAATAGGTATGATAATTTGTTTCATATTATAGAGTTTCTGTTCTGCTAATGAGGTTGTTCCTCCACGAGTGATAGTGATATCACCTATCGCATAAAGTTCGCCCATCTGTTTTTGGGTGATAAATCCATAGATATGGACATTGGGGAATTTGTCGAACTGTGTCGACATCTCATGATTGAGAAGACCCAAAACAATATAAAACTCAAACTCTGATTGAAGTTCAGGGCCTGCTTCAAGAATATGTAAAAATGTCTGATAGAGTCTTTTGGATCATTGCGATCATCAAACTACAAGGACCTGAGTTTTGTTTGGATTCTTGATTTCTGACATCTGTGTGATCAAAATTTCGTTGGAAAGTATCTGTCCTATTGTTTTAGCATGAGGCAGTACATTATCAAATCCGGTAAATATTTTGGTCGCAAAACGACTCGCTATTTTATTGACCAATCCTGCATGTGTGTCTGATTCATGGACTATGATCTTTCTATGAAGCAAGGCTGCGGCTAAAACTACTGGTAATGCAACATATCCTCATTTACAGAATACCACATTTATGCGATATCGCAACAATCGGAATAATGATTGGAAAAAACCTGCAATGAAAAGGAATATATCACGGATGTTTTTGTATCTTGATTTCCAGATGGTTTCTCTGCGGTATTTCCCAGATAAAATAGGTATGAAATCAATTTCTAATTTTCAACCTTGTTTACCGGCAGGCAGGGTTTCAATCTCTAATGAATTACAAATAGTATCCTCTAAACTTTTGCTAGACCCAAATCGATATATCTTGTCAATTCTTTGCATATATTGTGGCTTTTTCTCTATCCATTCGAGTAATGATTTGATAGGAAAAACATGACCTCAAGTTCCACCTCAGGCCATAGCTATTCTTAATTTTTTCCCTTTGTAGCGAGATACTCACCCTATCATTGATGATTCCAATAATTAAAAATTTCTGAATATTTCATGTTCTTTGTGCTTATCTTTTTTCTCAGTGTCTCAATGCTTCAGTGTTTTAGTGTCTCAGTGTTTCAATGTCTCAATAGTAATTATTCATTGTTCATTGTTAATTATTCATTCACTATCCTTAGTGGCTTTAATTTCATGTAATTTTCTTGGATCGATATTCTGTTTGCCTAGATAATAATCATATTCCAACTGGAGTCTACACCATTTTTGTTCTGGATCGTCAAAAAGCACAGAAAGTAAAATATCTCGATGCACGGTAATATTTCTTTTTCCTTTTATCAGTTCATTTACTTCGCTGACTTTTTTCCCCAATAAACGAGCAAAATCCTTTTGAGTCCATCCTCTTTCTTTCAATTTCTGCTGGAGATAGTGTCATGGGTGCTTTATATCCATCTGGTATCCAAAAGGTGTAGAAATAAAATGACCTTAGAGCTTATCTCTATCGGTAGTTATATTTATTTTTATTCTGGTACTTAATTAGTATATTCCATTATTCACTATAATAGTGAATTTCTATTATTTGATCTAACAACCTTATAATTCTACGATTCTATGAAATAGTGAATTTTCTATTTTGATCTTTTCTGATACTGGTTTTCATCAAAAAAACCACTTAATATAAACTTCACTTATTCTATGAAATAGTGAATTATTATTTAAAAAAAATAGAGAGAGATGTATAGGTTATTATCTATATGTTTTTTATTTTAAGAGAGGAATATATTATAGGATTAGCTTTAAAACTATATTTTTTACGTTTCTTGACTTTTATTTTTATCCTTTTTTTGTTCAGGATTATTGTATTTTCTTACAAAATAATCAAATAGCGCTTCTTTATCTTTTACTACATCAAGAACATGATATTTTTTTTCTATTTCTTTAAATGCATTTACTTGTATTTCAAGCATATTGATTCAATTTTCTTCTGGATTTTGGTTTTTCACTGTATCGAAAAATGCATAAAAAATCTTATTCCGATTTGGTCATAATATATTTGCCAACGCTGCATTTACATCACCGATGATGTTTTTTTCTTTCTCCTCATCGAAAATGTGAAGTAAATATCAAGTAAGTTTTTTCAGTCAGGCTATATATTTTTCGCTTCAGGTAACAACTTCATCGTACGCTTTATCGAAATCTGATTTTCCTGTCGTTTCTTTTATTGTCCATAATTTATGCCTTATACTAATAATAATATCCCGAATAGCTTTTTCTGAAATCAGAAATTTTGTATATATAATCTGCGTCCATAAATCTTTAGCTTCATCGCTTCCATTATTTTTCAAAAACAATATGATCCTATCGTGATCATAAACCTCTTTGAGATCTTCTTGTGACTGACTACCACCTTCCATTATGACTGGACAATAAAAAGTAAAACAATCCTACTATATACTTTTTTCAATAAAAAGCAAGCCTAGTAGGGTAAATCCAAAAATCCCTGATTTTTATCGCATTTGATATTCTTTATTTCATCCTTTCTTATCATTTTTTTGACGTACATTTCTCTTTTTTTCTCTATTTTTGCAAGCAAGTTTTCTCTTTTATTATGCTGTTTCTTCTCCCACTTATCTTTGAAAATCTTTTTTACCTCTGTATCAGTAATGAATTCATTTATATAGTGAATAATAGCTTCTGATGATAATTCAGGATCTCATGCAAGATCTTTGATGAATTCAAAATATCCATCTCTCTTTTTGAGAATGTTGGTCTTTAGACCATAATAATGATTATACCTATGGATAATAATACCAAATAATTGCCGGAATTGGATAGGGACTTTATAATACCTGAGATATTGCTGCTGAATCTCGGTAATGGTAGGTGAAGGATCTTTTTTGGATGACTCGCGCTCTCTTTCTATCTTGGTTTCATATTTTTTCTGCTCCTGTCTATATTTGTCTATGTCCTGAAAAATTGCAGGAAGCAATATCAACGCTTCTTGCTTCTCTCCTGGTTCTAGTTTTGCGATCCAGTTTTTGGCTCCCTCTATCTGATCTTGATATCTGTAATATCAAGGATTTCGTATTTCAAAGGTTTTGTCTATCGCATTCAATCATTTACCATATTCCGCCATTACTTTTCTTCTTACTGATTTAGCTGTTTCATCTTCTGTCCCGAAATAATTGGTAGCCAGATATTTTTCCCGAGTCTGGATATCATCTAACTCAGCATTTTGATAACTCAATTCTATAGGTCAGATCAGATCATTTTTCCCATTGTAAAAAAATTTCTGTTGGAACATTTTCATATCTATATGTATTGCATCGCTTATATTATCTTTGAGATATTGTACGGTTTTCTGTCAGACTTCTCTAAAGAAATTATTTCATCTTTTGGATCTAAATTCAAAAACTAATTTGCTCTGGAGGAGGGTATTTATGAAAATAAAGATAAAATATCTATTGATGAAATATGCTAGCGCTTCTTTATCTTTCTTATCGATAAGAAATTTCTGGCAATAATTATTGATTGTCACATTCAGTGTTATGAAATATTTAGGTTCCAAGAATTCGAAGCTTTGGGGTGTACATAACTTATGATCATGAGCTAACCATATTTTTTTCTGCTCTTTGAGTTTTTTCACTTTCTTGGCTATAGCATTCCATTTCTGCCAATCTACAAAATCATTTACATAGAAATGCTGTCTATCTCCCGACTCAGCTCTAGACTGATAATCCTGCATTCATAAAATAATATTCAGTCGTATTTCGGTCTGAAATGAAGTATTGTATCTCAATCATCCATTTTCCGGTTTGCTGGTTACTTCTTCAAAGGCGATAGCAAATGCCTGCAGTAATTCTTCTTTAATTCACGGAATGATATCTTTATGCTCATGAATACGTAAAAAATTTTGCACAGAAGCGATATAATTATCTTCATCCAAAATCTTTTGGATTTCTGTGCTTATTTTTTTGATGTGGGGGATTGTTAAATCTGATCAATAATAGTAGCTATCTTCAGCCGTTTTCATTATAAAAAATACCTATAAAACATCTATTTTATAGTTATTTACTGATATTTGTCAACACTTACTTATTATTAATACTTTAAAAACAAGCCCTATGAAATCTGAAAACCTATACTTCGCAAATGGAGATACCCTTCATTTTCTTTTTTTCCATATAACATGTCTCAGATAATTGGATGTCCTTGACTTGCTAGATGGACTCTAATTTGGTGTCTAATCCCTTTTGATATCATAACCAAAAGTGTCGAGATGTCTTTTTGTGGATCATATCGGATTACCTCTATCTGAGTGGTTACTTGATGCTCTTTTCATCTTCCCTTCAATACATCACTGGGTTTTTGGATGGCTATCATTTTTTCAGCTGTACGATGCATTACTGGAAAAGAGATGGAAAAATGGAAAAGTGGAAAAGTGGAAGTATTTTCATGTTTCCCTGTTTCCCTATTTCAACCTTTCAATTTTCAAGAAACTTGAGCGAGATAGTATTTTTTGATTTTCTCCTCTTTTTGAAGCTGCTTAAATGATTCGTAAACTTCTGGTGTTCTGGCAAAATAGAGAAATCAGGCCGTATCATTATCCAACCTATTGAGTAATCCGAATTCCTGTTGTTGTCCAAATATGTCTATTTGATGTCTAAATATTCCCTGAGCATCTTTTTCTTCTTTATACCCTTCGAGATAAGGAACAACAAACTGAATGAGGTCGACGGGTAATAGTGTGGACAGGGGAGCAACCGTGAATGCGAGTTCAGATTTTTGTTCTTTGCTATAATCCAAAAAAGACTTCTCCTTTCAGAAAGTACTTGGGATCCCGTGAGGTTTCCATATCAGGGAGAAATCCTTATTTTGGTAAATGGTTGTTTGGATCATCATTTGAATATTTAATGTGTCTTTGCGAGACGATCCGCCTAGGCGGAGAGGCGTGGCAATCTAATGATCTTACTATCTGGATTGCTTCGTCGCCAAAGAGCTCCTCGCAATGACGATTTTTATAAATCTTTCGTCTTCAATTCCATCATCTGCTTCTTTTCTTTCTTGTATAATCCCAGAATGATATATGCTAAGGGTCCGGAAATGAAGATAGATGAATACGAACCGAAAATGACCCCCATTCCTATAGTGAATGCAAATTGCCTGATCACTCCTGTTCAAAGGATAAACATACAGATAATTACCAGAAGCGTAGCTAATACTGTTCCCAATGATCTTCTCATGGTCTGCCGAAGACTATCCTCAAATATTTTTCCGAATAAAACTCCTTTTATATTCCCCCTGTTTTGTATGTTTTCTCTCACTCTATCAAAGATGATGATGGTATCATTGATACTATATCCCATATTCGTCAGCAAAGCTATGATAAATACCGAATCTATCATTACCGTCTTGTCCAGCATCATCCATATACCATATGCTCATGCAGGAATCAAAACATCAAAAATCATGGTTGCAATAGTTACAAACGCCAAGACACTCGGCGCAATCGATTTCCTGATCGTCGCAAATGAAAACATCATGTAAATTGCCATAAGGATCACTCAGACGATGATAGCATTTTTCGCAGTTCTCTGCATATAACCTCCTACGCTTGGTCAGGTGATGGACTGTTCTAGAATCTGGCTGGAATCTGAAATATATTTTTTGTCTATCAGAAATTTCTGGATATCTTTGGAGAGAACGTTTACTTTCTCATCATTATCCACATCCGTCTTGAGTGATATCTTTGTAGTATTTTCTTGGAGTTCTGTGGAAATATTGGTGTTGAGATATCATTGTGTTTGCAGGTAGTCTCAGAGATCTTTTTTCATCTGTTCTTCGTCTAACTTCACACCTACGGTTATCTTCACTCATCCAGTGAATTCCTCTGAAAATCTTGCATTGGAGAAAAAGAATCCCCATGCAATAACTAGGAGCAAAGCTCCAAATGCTACTCGAACATACGCTCTTTTGATAATAGAAAATCTTGGTTTCATACTGACGTTTAAGGTTTAAAACGATTTGAACTGTATACCGGCAGTCATTTAAAATCAGAACTTTGTTCGCTTTGCTCCAAAATTCTGAATCAAATGTCGCCGGTACGGGCATATTGGTTTCTATGTTAATATTGTATTTGAACATAATAATTTGTATCAGATTTTGGAGTGTTTTTTAGTGTAATTATTTGATAATGGTTTTCAAGTGATTGGTTGAGATTTCGTCGTTCCGGTGTTATTCCCGCCGCGGCGGGTGCAACCCTGCCTACCGGCAGGTTTACATACCGAAGGCATGCAGGCGGAACCCATAATTGTACATGTGGATTTCCGCCTCCGTGGGAATGACGACAGGGAACTATTTATTCAATAATCAATGTATCATAATAATTCTTAGCCGCTTCTTCTTGTGCCTTTTTCTTATTGGTGCCTATTCATTGCGCTTTCTTCTCTCCTATGACAAAGATTTCGGATTTATAGGTAAGGGCATTTCATTTCTCATCCACGTCATGTGGAGTATCGACATATTCAGGGATGGTTTTATGTTCCTTTTGGACTAATTCCTGGACCATAGTCTTGTAACTTCTCACGTGACTTTTTTTGATGTTTTCCAGTTTATGATAGATATGATGCTTAATGAATTTCTCAGTCTCTCCTATTCCCAATTCAATATATAAGAACCCTATCAATGCCTCTACCCCATCAGACAGGATGGAATCTTTTTTTCTGCCCTCTGTCCTTTCCTCTCCTTTGCTGATAAAAAGCATTTCATTTAGTTTAATATCCCTGGCCACATCTGCCAAAATTTCTTCTCTTACCAATGCTATCTTATAGAGGGTCATATCGGATTCCGGCATCTCTGGATGATCAAGAAAAAGGAGTTTATCAATAACTGCTCCAAGGATTCCATCACCTACAAATTCAAGCCTCTCATTGTGATATATGGTATCTTTGTAATCCGCTGCGAATGATTTGTGGATAAATGTCTGTAAAAGTAAATTTTCATCAGAAATTTTCTTTGTCGCTATTCATAATCTCTGCAGATATTCAAAAATATCTTTTTTTTTCACTTGTACTTTTCCCATCAGATCCTGCTTTTCCATATATTATTTATAATAACTAAATGGATTGTTTGCTAAATGAGGTATGTAATCATTTCCCAAAACCAATACAAGATCAACTCCACTTAACTGATCAAATCATGAACCCAGGCCATTCTCCACTATATCTGTTACGGGTACGAAATTTTTGAGTGTCTCGATGGTTTTGCTCACGTCACCTGTGGAGAGTATATATATGGCCGTTCATGATATCGGCTGGGAGAAATTACTTACATCAACTATATTGAAAGCATATTTTTTGAGTTTCACTGCAAGTTGATTGGCAAATCACTCTGATTTCCCAAATGTCTGTTTGGCAAAAGTTTTATCTACTCAATTCATAACCACTATCTTGGGATTTTCTATAAGATATTCTTGATTGTGGGCTACATAGAAAACAAAGTTCTGGGTATAGTCATAGAATCATACATTTCATGGACTCGCGCCATCTGGTATCATAATTGACGCTCAGTTGAAAAGGTCTCTGGATGGCGTATACAGGAAACATCCAGGAGAGGAATATTTATAATTGAGATTTGAACATTCTGTAGTGAAACCATAAGAAAACATGTGTTTAAGTCTATAGATGTACTTAACCATACCCATTATCTCTTTGAGAGAAATATTGGTTTTGACGATATTAGTATAGTCAGCGTAAAGTTTTTTTATTCTGGTTATATTCAACAATCCTTTGGATATTAATTTATCCATAATTGCCTTGATGATAAGCTGCTGCCTCAACGATCTAGAAAAATCTGAGGTAGAATGTCTGGATCTTGCATATTCTAGTGCAGTCTCCCCATCAAACTGATTGACTCAGGATGTGAAACTTACGGTCATGTATCCATTATCTGTGGTAGGGTAAGTAGTATCTACAAAAGACTCTGGGACATTAACTGTAATACCACCCAGCGTATCAATAAGTCACTTGAATCACTGGAAATCCACTAGAGCATAATAATTTATCTTTAATCACATAATGTTTTCCAGCATATTGGAAAGTAGTTCTGCGCCAGTAGCAAATGCGTGTTTCCCTCCTACTCAGACAGAAAAGACTTCGTTGATCCTACCTACTATTCCTCGCCCCGTATCATAGACATATAGATCTCTGGGGACTGATATCATGGTAACTGCTCACAATTTAGGATTGAATGATGCAACCATAATAGAATCTGCCAGATAGGATCATGCGTGTCACTCACCGCCATATCAGACAATCATCACATTGATATTACCGAATTCATCGCCGGTCATCGCATCACCTACACTATTGGAGATTATATTTACGGTTCCTTTGGCGATTTGGCTAAACGTTCATTGGACAAAAGATATAACGTATTTACTCATATAAAATACGATAAAAATACATCCTACGATCAGGAGAATCTTGAGAATAGACCGTTTACGAGATGGACGGAGCATATCAGTATATGACTTATAACTAGGAATATTTCCTATGGTTTTCTTTTGGAATTTCTTTTTCCCAAACATTATTCTTACTGACTATATAAATATACCGAACTGCTTTCGAAATCTGTAATTACTTCACTTCGTTCGTACTAACAGTTTCTCAAGTCGTCGGTATAACTCTCGCATCCAAAAAAACTTCGTTTCACTGGTTTTTTTGGCGGTCGAGTATAAACTGCTCGTAAGAAGTGGTTTCTTGAGCAATACATTCTTTAGATATTTCATTATATCATTCACATCATATCAAGATTGGGGCTTTTTTCAAGGTGAGCTTATCCTCCCGGGAGCTAATTAGATAAAAGCAGCTTCTTGTCTGCAATCGCATCAATTTGCTCCCGGGAGCAATTGGCTGATATAAAAAAAAGCTCGGATAAACCGAGCGTGATTTCAAACAATCCTTCTTATTACGTTTTGCCAATCAACTCATTGTACATTAGTTGTGCAAAAAGCAATGACTTAAAAGCTTCCTGTACACAATACAATTGTTTGTCTGATCCAGCTTTCTTTTTTGCTGCCTTGTACATCAAATCAACTGATTTTTTCTTAAGTTGATTGATTTTTTTGAATTGAGCAGGAAAGTTTTTTTCAATTTGATTAGCTACTAAGTGTCTTTCGAGGTCCGATTCTAAGCTAACAAATTCTTTTGTGTAATTAAAGAATAAAAACATATCTTTAAGCATCAAAGAATCATTGTGATCAAAACTGCCTTGAGCGTTTATTTTTTGCGGGATAGCAAACAATAAAACAGTGCTCATTAATGATAAGATAAGTAATTTTTTCATTTTATTTTCCTCCATTTGTTTATATTTTTAACACTTATACATATTTTCAGTTTAAAGTCAATCTCAACTGTTTTTTGTAGGTCCAATATTTGCAAAAAAAGCCGTTTGGAATATAATTGAGTTTAGCTTAAAGCTTGAAGCTAAAAGCATAAAGCTAAAAAAACACTGAGACAATGAAACATTGAAGCATTTTAACCCTTATTCTTTCCTATGCCCCAGACGTTTAATATAGAAGAAATACTGGTTCTGATAGAGAAGAACCCTAATATCTCCGATCTTCATCTTTCCGGTGGAGAGAGTATTGCCTATAGGCTCAATGGTGAGATCATCAGAGAAGAATCAGCAGGTAAGCTTAGCAATGAATCCATGGAAATCATTTTAAGACAATTATTTCAAGGCAATCCTCAGAGATTCGATAAATTTTTGGGTGATAAAGAGGCGGATTTCGCATATGTATCCAAAAATGGTGTCCCGTATAGGATCAACGCATTTTTTATGACAGGAAGGATAGGGGTGGTTATGAGAAAGATCAATGCCATGGCGAGAAAAATAGAAGAGCTTATGTTCTCCGATATCGCTGAGAATCTCAAGAAAAATGTCCTTAATCTCAAGAAATGATTATATTTAGTCACCTGACCTACCGGCTCTGGGAAATCAACATCATTAGTTGCAATGCTTAATTATCTGAACGAAAATAGAAATGCTAATCTTATCACCATAGAAGATCCGATAGAATTTGTCTTCCAGCCACAGAAATGCATCATCTCTCAAAGGGAAATTGGGCATGATACTCGATCCTTTGGTAATGCACTGAGGTCAGCTATGCGTGAAGATCCTAATATCATTTTCGTAGGAGAAATACGTGACAGGGAAACAGCAGAATCTGTCCTTAGTCTCGCAGAAACCTGACATCTGGTCTTTTCTACTCTTCATACTAATTCTGCTTCGAACACGGTCAATAGATATATTTCATTCTTCCCTCCTGAAATACAGTCAAGTGTAGCAGAAAGATTGGCGCAATCATTGGTCGGAATCCAATCTCAATTCCTCGTCAAAACCAAGGATGGTGCTAGCAGGGTAGGGATATTTGAAGTGATGATCAACACCACTTCTGTCAAAAACAATATCAAAAAAAGAGAGATAGAACAGATAGATAGCATCATAGAGACTTCTTCGCTTATCGGTATGATAACCTTGAAAAAATATGCTCAAAGATTGATCGATAAATGAATCATCGATGCAAGCGAAGTCGAAGGATTATTTGTAAATACTTCACAACCAGGGTAATTTTATTTTTTGAAGATATATCATGGTAGATGCACTCGGCAACTATAGATGATGATCCTATACGAAATCCATCTCTTGGAAAGAGATAGAGGTGATGAAAAAAAATATGAAAAAAGTACCGACCATTCAATTAAAATCTGACGTCTATCACAATAAAGAAGCCATCGAAGCAGAGGATATACTTAAGAAGATAACGAGACAGAATGATTTATGATCTGAAGAAGAACAACAAATCATTAAGAATAAAAGACTTCCTTGGTACAAAAGACCTTTTCATCGAATAGCCCATTTCTTTATCTCTTTCTTTTAACCGATGGCTAATATTGACCTTATAAAACAGAAACTTCCTATGGCGCTTTGGGATCAAGCACAGTTATTTGTAATAGCTGATCAATTTCTGCAAACCATGCCTGATCTTATCATTTTGGTTTTGAACTCTAAATCCATGGATACCAAAGAAGAAAAACAATCGTGGTTCAATCTTTTGCCGCTCATGAATCAGGAACAGATCACTAAACTCAGAGATATCCTTACCAGAGAAAAGCAAAAACTAGAGGAAATAGAAAAGAAATATGAACAAAAAAAGGATGATATAAAAACTAAATATATCCAACAATGGGAACAAATAGGATACCAACAGAAAATGTCACAAATAAAAGAGAAAGAACAAGTTAATCAACAAAAAGAAAATGCTGAAGCTGAAAATTTACTTACTAATATATAATATGAAAAAGAATATTCATAGACTTCTCCATATAAGAAATACCCTTATCATACTTGTCAGTATATGATCATTCCTTTTATTATTTATCCATTTCTCATCCCAGATTTATGCTGAAGATCTTTTGGAAAATGCCTTCTATCCCTCTAAAGCATATGAAACAGTTATTGATCTGGGAAATACAACAAATGCTGTAGGGAATGAGTTTTTTAGGGAATGAGTAGGTGTACAGGATAGTTTATGACAATGATGTTTTGTAGATAATGGTCAAACGAAAATAAGTGGACAAGAACTTAAAAAGATGATTTGCGAGATAAAATATCTTTGAACCCGAGATAGTCAGATTGGTTGAAATGATTGTACTTTACCAGGTTGAAGTAAAAAAACTATCAGTAATAATGAAAAACAACCTTTTTGTGAAGGTGCTTTTTTGAAGGGAGATTGGGATGTATGAGTTATTACTACTCAAGCACCATTAATTGTCAGGATAGCTAAATGGCTTCTGAGAATCACTATAGTCTTATCTATCACTATGGTGATTTATAATGGTATTATGTATATCGTAGAATCAGCCAGTGGCGCAGAAAAGAAAGATACCACCAAAAACATCTGATATATCGTTGGTGGAGTTTTACTTGCTTTGATGAGTTTAGGAATCATTAATCTTATAACCTCACTCACAGTAAGCTCTTTATAAAAAATTAATTTTATTAGTTATTAATTTATTATGAACATGATGGTAAAAAACTTTATTCATGGACTATTCTATACATTTCTCGGCTTTACTGCTCTTACTTTTTCTACATTTGCACTGGTCGTGGAAGTCCCGCCTCATCAAGGACAGGAAGACGTGATAGTAACCTGACCCACACAAATACAGTCAGATGAAGGTACTTTTTTTGAAACTATCCAGATCATTAATAGATATCTACGATTCACTGTCTGAGTAGTGTGTATGGGTGTTCTGGTCTATGGATGATTTTCTTTAATCACTGCTCAAGGTGATGAGGCTAAGATGAAAAAATCAAGTAAGTTATTGCTTGGATCATTAACAGGCATTCTGATTGCTATTTTATCTTATGCTCTTATTAGATTGATTGTAAATCTTATCGCATAGTTTTTCACATATTATTTTTGTTTCCCATTCTCCTGTTTTTATTGTCTATCATTTATTCTATATCTTTTTCTTCCTTACCACCTATAAACTATTAAAATAATATCTAACATTTTTCTGACATATTATTTAGTGTATGTTTTTTCTTTTTTGGTTGGATTTTTTGACAATTTAACATCATGCTATTAGAATGAAATTTTTAGTTTTATGTTTTCTTATGAGGATTTTTTAGTATTTAACACTTTTACCTTATCCCTACCATTATTATTTATTCTTATTTTTTCTTCTTAAAAGAACTATTTAATTAAAAGTATCTCCTGAGAGAATTATATTGAAGACAGAAAATTTCATTTGAAAAAAAAAAGTGAATAGTTATATTACTTCTTGATGTTTATTTCTTTATTAATGAAAGATGAAGGATATTATAAAAAGAGTAGTTGTCGGCTTAGTTTCTGGATGATTTCTATGATATCTTTTTTATCTTTTTACTCAAAATATAGTTATTGTCCAGTGATGATATACTGAGTATAATACACTTTACTACCTTGTTTTGATGATTATCTGTATATTTTTATTTATTTTTTTTGCTATCTATCCAGTACATTTTAAAATGACAAAAGGGACATTATTTATTATCGGCCTAGCTTTGATTATTATTTGAGATACTGTGCTTTTAAATGATGTGAAAATAGGGGTCGTAGTCGCTGATCTTTTTAAGGTCTTAGGTGTGGTACTTACTTTACTTGCTTGGACTAATCTTTTGATCACTGATAAAGTGAAGAAACAGAGTCAAAATAAAAAAATAGAGGTTATTGAAGTATAAAAATAGTTTATAGTTAATAGTGCAGGATTTTTTTTATAAAAAAACACCACTATTATTCATTCTTAATTCTTAATTATTCATTATCTTCATGCAGGCGTAGTTCAATTGGCTAGAACATTTCCTTGCCAAGGAAGAGGTTGCGGGTTCGAGTCCCGTCGCTTGCTAATTAGTTAGAATGATTTAGTAATTGCCTGGTAGGTTGCGGGTTGGACCCCGTTAGTACTACGGGGCGAGGTCCCCATCACTTGTTAAGAGTCTAATTAGAGTAGTCTGATGAAGAACCAGATAGGTTACCCAGGAGGATTTCGTGGCTACTCACTAATATACAATCAATAATCAATCAAAAAAAGCCTCTTAATAAGGCCTTTTTTTAAAAAAATTATCTAAGTATTTTACAATTATTTATTATATTTCTCATTTCCAGGTAATTTTTTTAGTATATTTAAGAGATGTACTTTTTCTCTACAAAAAGCAAATTTACAACTCTTACATATGGTAAATAAATCATCTATTGTCGTATATATAATATTATCCTTTGTTTGGAAACCATTATCAGTCTTTTTCAGTTCTTTATAACATTTATTTGTACGATTTTCACGTCATACCATAGTACTATGTTTTAATATATAAAATATATATTATATATAATTATCTTTTATATAATGTCAATAGATATTTATTATTACAAGTAGTGACTAGATTTTTGCATTTTTTTGGTTTTTGGATATAATTGATATAGTTTATATATTGTATATACTATATGATAGTAGAGGCACTAAAAACTATAGAGAATAATAAAGAAAAAAACCCTGAACAGGAGAATCTTTCTGGTATTCAAAATGAAGTAGTAGAGAATGAATTAACGAAATTAGATACAAAAGTTGAAACAAAAAAAACAGCTACTGGCGAGATTTTGTTGTTGATGAAAGATACTCCTATGTATACTAAAATGAAAGATGTCCTTAAAACAGATGAAAAAGTGAAAGAATTCGCTGAAAAGATAGAAAACACAGTCGGTAAATATATCGATCAAGAACTTACAACATTCCCTGATGTTATGAAAAAGTGAATGAATGAAGGTATTCAACTCTCAATGATGGAGGCGCTTACTAGGCAATGAGCTGATAAAGCAGCCGATTTCTTCACAATATTCTCTACGACTAAAACGGAATCTAATGATAAAAAAGAAAAAGATTGAACATTCACAGCGTTTACTTGATTATTTAAAGCATTTGGAAAATTCGGGACTGCGAATGAATTCTTTATCCTTGCGAATAAGGTACAAAACCTTACTTGGTACCTAGCAAATAAGAAGAATATTATCCTCAAACACGACAATATTCCTGAACTTATGAATGGATATAAATTCAAGACGTTGTTGGATAAGGATGTATGGAAAGATCAGACTGCGATAGATAAGATTGATATCAACACTATCCTAAGCTTTGATAAGCTAGACTGAATAGAACTTTCTGATATAGAGAAACAAGATATGATCACTAAAATATTCAATAAGGATATTCCAGTAACAGAAAAAACAATAGCTTCTATACAAAAAGCCCTTGGTACAGCAGATAATCTTCTGGATAAAAGAATAACCTTTCAAGAAAAAGCAACAACACTTCTGGATAAGATATGATGATTTCTCAATATTAATATTCCCGTTCTCTGAAATCTCTCAGAACTCTTTGGCTTTAAATGGCCGGACGAAATTTTATGAGACCAAGAAAAATGATGAGTGATAAATTTAGTTCTTTGAGTCTTAGGATTTAAATGATGATTGAAATGATTTCATGAGAAATATATCGATGAACATCTTACTGATCTCAAGATAGATGATGTATTCATTACTGCTGCCTATCAGGCATTCCAGAAAGACGCCAGCACGACTACCACTAATGAAGATACATGAAGCACTCGGCAGACCTTGAAGACTGAGATAGCCACTGGGACGGATACAACCATCGATGCGGTTACAGAAAACACACTTAAGAGTAAAATACCAGCAGATTATATCGAACTAAAGAAGGCCATTAAAGATAATTTAGCGACTACGACGACATTGAATGCTACTATAGTAAATAAATTCGCCAGTTACGCAGTGACTGATAAGGTAGTAGATATGACGAAAATCACTGATAAGGATGCTTTTGTAACGGAATATCTGAAATATATCATCCCTGTCCTGGCTAATCCAGAGGAGAAATTCATTAATTCCAAGAATGTAGATAAAGATACCTTTGCTCTGGCTGTCTTCGGTGCATTGACTGGGGAGAAGTATTTCGTGGAGTGAGTGAATATTGGTCTGGTTACGGTGGACAAGTATAAAACCATTGCTACTCCTAAGGACACTACAGATAAGATGACAACTGATAAAACAGAGGCTAAAACTAAACTTTCTACCCCAAAAGAGTTTGTCGATTATATCAAAAGCGCCATCATCACTTGAGAAAGCGCTTGAAAGTATGAGGCAGTCAATAAATTTGATGTGAATGGTGTCTCTTT
>JBBABI010000002.1:0-6668 GCA_041679065.1 Candidatus Absconditabacterales bacterium | reverse complement strand
GCAATGGCATAGTACTAAGGCTCAGGAGCTTCTTACGAAAATGAAAGAAACCTACCCTGATGATTTCAAGAAAGTCATGGGTGATGACTTCAAGGATTTAACAAAAACATCTTTGCGAACTGAAAAATGGGATGATAGTAAGATTACGAGATTCCAAGCACTTATGAAGTCTGAGAAATTCCAGAAAGTAATGGATGATCTCACAGAGACTGATGTCAAAACATATATCAAAAATGCGGTAGACGCAGGGATCACTGATAAAGCAGCTATCGCTCTCTATTGCCGTATGCAGAATGCTTGAATTGGTTGGGCTGAAACTGTTTTGGCAAAAGCGAAAACAAAGGATCTTAAGGGTATTTATGACGCATTAGCAGCATCTGATTATGTGAAGACATGGAAACTTTGATCCTATTATGAAAAATTCTATGCTGAACTACAAACAAAGGACTTCACCAAGTTAGATGAAAATCTTGCTTAATGAATAATAATCTCTATATTCCAGTAAAATATAAACTATAACAGAAAGGAGGTTGTACATTATCATGAGAAAAGCGAATACTCGTCGCAAAGCTGAAATCAGCGTCATCCATCATTGCAAGTCGCGAATAAAATATGGTAAAGACGTTACTGAGAATCAGCGAAAAATTGACCGTATCCAGGAGGGGCGGAAAAGAAAAAAAAGACGGAGTAAAAACAAAATTTGAATGAGATGAAGAAAATTAGTATTTTTTAAGCGCCTGGATTCGTTTTTGGATTCAGGCTTTTTTATTGCGTCAATTGTTGTCGCCATTTGTAGAGCTTAGTTTCCTGCCGGCCTTTGGTGGCTTGCTGGAGTATATCTTTCGAAGTATTGGGATCTACGATTTTCTCCACGGTTGCTGGTATATCAATATATTTCTGTGCTTCACTGTAATTGATGACATTCTTGGCATATTTAGAAGGGGAAAGCGATGAAAGCACATCTAAATACCGTTTGCTTAGCTTATTTATTGTCGCATTTTCACTTAATCCACTTAATCATCTGCCCAGATACTCCTTTTTCTTCTCTTCGAAAGCAGTGATAAGCATGTTTTTGTAGGTATTCATTTGGGTATCAATGTGCAATCATTTTATCAGAATATTTGCCTGCGATATGTTTCATGAGGTGTAGGTGATAGTTCCTTGGAGTGTGCTAATCTCTATGTTAGGATATTTTCCTGACAAAAGCAATGCGGACTGCGGAAATATCTGGACGAGCATACCGTTGGGAATCTGGATAAAGCATTCAGCTTTTTCTCCTGTATCTTGTGAAATGAAACTTATTTGCGTCCCTTCGAACCCTTGGATAATTTGTTGGATAGCCTTCTGAGTGGATAGTCTCTGTGGAGTTCATCCCTGTGGTTTGATCATAATTTGTGCAGTGCTTGTCTCATAAGGGATAATGATCAGTTTAGTCTCTTGCTGTCTAAAAAATCATTCAGTGTCAAATCATTGCTGATAGAGTGGGACAATAAACATTCCGAGAATAAAGATTATTATTGCTACTACAGGAATGATGAGGATGAAACGGATCCGATGGCTGATCTTTAGGACCCCAATTCCTAATAATAAAAGTCCTATCAGGATCACTATCTCTGGTCGATTGCTTGGAATGAGGGGCGCAAGGAAAGGCATATAAGGATTAAAAGATTAAAAAACTAAAATATTAAAAGATTTTTTTAGCGCTTAGACCTTAGCGCTTAGACCTTAGACTTTACTACTTTAAACTCTCAATTATTTTTCATTCTTTACAATTTTTTTCCAGGAATTTCTGGAGTTTCTCGGTATCTTCTTTTTTATGATCTATTCGAAGTATTTTTTCTTCGTTTTTCTGTATCTTCCCATCCACGAGTTTATACGATTTGATGTAATTCATCCTTCTGACTTCTTGAGCCAATCCGGACTTGAGTAGTCAGGTGATAAGCTGTCTAAGCTTCCTGCCGGTATTTGGGTATATTAATCGGATCATGAGGTATGATAAAATAATAAAAAAATACATTGTTATTAGCCCGCCTAGGCGGGCGTATATTTACTCACTTCGTTCGTGTATATTTACTTCGTGTATATTCATAGTCTATTAATAACGTCCGCATTAGCGGATAAATATACGGCGATAGCCAAATACACGACCGAAGGTCTAATATACAACCTGCAGTAGTGGCTGATAAGGTGAATATACTGTTTCATCTCTTTTGTTCAACAAAAAAACTACTCCTTATGAGTAGAAAGTAGAAGATAGAAAGTAGTATGGGAAATATGAAAATTATTCTGTCGTATTTTCCGTAGCTGCTGGTTCTTCTGGCCACTGGATTTGGCTGATTCTAGTGATTTCAGTATTTATCTTATTGAGGTTGGCAGTATAAGTTGGCGGTATCTCATATCCCTGAAGAAGTGTAATAAGTGCGCTGATATTTTGCTGGAGCGAGTTTTCTGCATTATACTTGCCGTTGAAATTTTTGCAAAGTTGCTGTATTCCATTTTTGATTTTATCTATGGTTGCATCATATTCTGTCTTGTTTGTTATCTTTTGGATATCTGCCAAGAGAAAATTTTCGTTGAGGAGTCAGCGGAGGAGATTGGTTTGGTTCTCTGTCGGTATTTTCTTTTCTTCTCCTATCAGTGATGTCAGATTTTGAGATATTGTTTCATTGGTTTCTGCACTAGTGATTTCTTGGTTTTCCGTAGCCAAGAGTGAAAGAAGTGATATGGGCATTTCATCTGTATTTCCTGTGGTAACATCAGAGATTGTGGTTTTGATATCAGTAGTATTTAATGCAAATGTCTGACTAACGTTATCCTTTTTCATCGCTAAAGTGAATTTATCCCAATTTTTATATAAGGTAATATCATTGTTTTGGATAGCAAGAACTTCTTTGTTGTTTACTTGGGTCTCATTTCTGTTTCCGTTCTTGGTAATAATAAGATTGGACCCGTTATTTTTGAGAATATTATTGCCTCATTGGTTGATGAATTGGTAGCTCACTGGTTTAGTCCTATCTCCTTGTTTGATAAGAATATCATTTACTGCTAATTCTACGTTTTGAAATGTATTATTTCCATCCATCTGGATGAAATTACCGTAAATCAAATTGATTCTGTATTTAGTAGGAGCGTCTTGTTCGGAAATTTCTTGTAAGGTAAGTTTTGCTGGTCAGATAATCTTGGATTTGGTACCGCTATTGATCTCGAAAACCATCGCTGAATCTTTCTTCAGCAAAATAGTGTCGCCATTCCCAATATTCTCAGTCTGAAGCAATATTCCTTGATGTTCTATAGAGAAATTACCGTCAAAATCGACGACTTGAGCGATATAATCAGCTTGAACGACATTTACATTTGAATTGATGCTAAACCAAGGAGTCTTGATAGATCCATTGAAAAAATATACTCCATACACACCAAACACAAGCATCACTACTACCATGGCATATGCAAAAGATCTGGCATGCACAAAAGAGAACCTTTTAATAGGGGAGTTTCTGGTCCTTTTATACAAAAACTTCTGATAGAGCTCCAATTTGTCTACATCAGTAAGTGTATGATTTTTCTGTTCTTGAAAGAAGTCGTTTAGTTTCATAAGTACTGGAATTCAAGAAATAAGTTTTGCTTCATTCAAGTATACGAATGAGTAGACACATTGTGACAGAAAACTGGTTTTGGAATTTAGTTTGACTTGACATTTTTTGTGAAATATTTCTTTTGCGGGTTGGATTGCGAAATGCGCGGTTATTGGTATATTTCGTCCCGGTTTTACCGGGACTGTGTATTTACTCACTTCGTTCGTGTGTATTGGGGAACTGGGAATTGGTAATCGTTAATCGTTAGTCGTTAATCGGAAAGGAGGGGGAATAATGAAAAAGCTTGCAATTTTATCCCTGAATGTTACTCTAATCCATAGAGATAATTTTTATCTCTTAGCCAATGCTCAAATGATGGACATTATCTTCAAGACCTTGTCAGACAAGAATCGTAGAAGAATTATCCAACTTTTGAAGGAAAAAGAAATGAGCGTCACTGAATTGTTGACGCATTTCACGATTACCCAGGCGTCGCTTTCTCATCATCTGGATACCTTAAAAAGAGCGAATTTGGTGATCGATGAAAGAAGAGGTCAGTTTGTCTACTACTCGCTCAATCAATCGGTGTTTGAAGAGAGTGTAAATATGATCCTCAATTTACTGGTGTAAAAATAGTTTTAGGTGTAGGCGCCTCTTTCATTGAGTTCCCTCTTTACTTAAAGAGGGGGGACCGGAACGGTGGGAGATTTAAAATCCCCCATCCGCAAGAGCGGATACCTCCCCCTTTCGAAAAGGGGGTACTTTATTTTTTGTTTCTTTAAAGTATGGCTTTGAAAATATCTGTTTCATGACCTGCGGGATCTGGCAAATCATCTATCATCAATGCGATAGTAGAAAAATATGGGATGCAGACAATCGATGCTTGAAAGACTTTTTTCAGGGATAGGGCTGTAGCTAGATGATTGGTTGTGTCTGAGTATGATAAAATAGTTGAAGCCAATCCTCAAGAGGATGTAGCGATAGACAATGAGATGAAACAATTCGTAGAGAATTGTCCTGGTGATGTCATCGTCTGATGGAGAATGTGATTTCATCTTATGCCAGATATTATATCAGTCCGACTAGATGTCTCGCCTGAGCAGTGAGCTGAGAGAGTCTTTTTGGCTGATAGATGAGCGCAAGAGAAAAAATATAATACTGTCGAAGAAGCATTGAAGGCCAATCAGGACAGGATGTCCAAACTCAGAGAAAGGCTTCTGAAAGTATATAATGTCGATTTTACCGATAAGTCTAATTATACGAAAGTGATAGATACAACAGATAAAAATTTCGAGCAAGTATTAAAGGAATTTGAAGAATTTATCGAAACATTAAAATAAGGTGGAAAAATGGAAAGATGGAAAAATGGAAGGGTGGAAATGTGGAAATGTTGAAAGGTGGAAAGATGGAAAGATGGAAAAATGGAAAGGTGGAAATGTGGAAATGTTGAAAGGTGGAAAGATGGAAAAATGGAAAGGTTGAAAAGGTTGAAACGTGGAAAGGTGGAAAGATGGAAAAATGGAAAGATGGAAAAATGGAAAAATGGAAGGGTGGTGGAGTCTTTTTATTTTATTTATATGTGGGTATGCTGACAGCTAAACATTTAAATGATTCTCGAAGACGAGAATTAAAAAACAAAAGAATTGAAAATGTGTGATGATGTGTTCCATCTTGAGAAATAGGCCCTGGATTCCCCATTTCTGAAACATTAAAAAAAGAGATAATCATACCCCTTAAAGAGGAAATCCATGAGAATCTTACAAATACATGACCTAAAGAAATAGAATAATAAATCCTTTACATGACCAAAGTAATGGTGGAGTCTTTTTATTTTTGAGTGATTAATTATGTAGCAGATTCCCGAATGCTTCTATAGAGTGAGTGCTAAGGCATTGGTTCTAGATGAGACCAGAACCAGATTTCTCTTATTCAGAGAAGATAATGATATGCGGGATTTTCCTGGTGGGTGACTTGATTTCTGAGAAGACGTGAAAGGATGCATCATGAGAGAACTTCGTGAGGAGGCTTGATTAGATGTAGTGGTAATCGCTCCTACTCCATCCTACTTCGTTACTGCCGAAAAACTGGATAAACACTGCCGAGTAGCATATGTCCTTTATGAAACCATGATCAGAGATATCGACTTCACTCCTTCTAATGAATGTCAGGAAGCTAAATTTTTCACTAAGGAAGAAGCAGAAAAATTACCTGTCTATGCTAATGTGACGGCGTTTCTGAAGCAATTTATGTCTGGTTAGATATTCTTCATAATTATTTTCTTGACGTCATCTAAGCCTAGAATATTCTTCACGGAAATCCAAATATTATCCTTTCCTGGAAAGGACTTTTTTAATTCTTTTAATTTTTCTGGTGGAATTAAATCGATCTTGTTGAAGACCATGATTCTCTTTTGCTTCGCTCAGATTTCGTCTAGGATTTCGTTGACCACATCGATTCTCTCTTGGATGAAAGGATCTGAGGCGTCGATGATATGCAAAAGTAAATCAGCTTCTATACTATCTTCTAAGGTGGAAGAAAATGATTTGATAAGTTTGGGAGGTAAGTCGCGAATAAAGCCGATCGTGTCGTTGAGCAGAACCTCAGTCCCGCGCCCAGTTTCATTATTTTGTATGTACAGATTCCCTACGTGTGTTCATAAGGTTGCGAAAAGTTTATTCTCCGCAAGGATGCCTTTTTTGGTCAGGACGTTTAGAAGCGAAGATTTTCCTGTGTTGGTATATCCGACGATTCCTACCGTCGGCATGCCTTTTCTGATCCTGCCTTCTCTGTGGAGTTTGCGCATTTTTTCATATTCCTGGAGCTGCTTCTCTATTTTTAATATTTTCTCTTTCAGATGTCTTTTCATTCTTTCCGTATTCGTTTCGCCGATACCTCTGGTCGCTCAACCACCTGATCCGCTGCTTCATCCTTGTCTGGAAAGCTCCATTCACATGCCGAAAATTCTTGGTCCCATGTGTCTGATAGCAGCGAGTTCTATCTGTAATCTGGATTCCATACTCTCGGCATGTTTGCCGAAAATTTTCAAAATAAGGTCTATCCTATCTCGTGCTTCAGCGTGCATCGGGCGAAGGA
>JBBABI010000001.1:44308-77784 GCA_041679065.1 Candidatus Absconditabacterales bacterium | reverse complement strand
GATGCTTGAGATACAACTGATCCTACTGTAGAATTTAGTCCAACAAGTCTAAGTGCTCAATATACTCAATCTGCTATCGCTGCTGTGACATTCACTGCCACTCCAAGCGAAGATGTTACCTTATATGTTAATGGTGTAAGTATTTGAGCTGTTTCTTCTTGATCTGCTCAAGCTATTACTCTATGAACGGATGTTTGATCGTATACCTATCTCATCAAGGCTGTCGATGCCTCATCCAATGAATCTGTAGAATATACTTTCGCTTATGAAGTTATTGCCAATCCAATAGAAACCGTTGATCCTATAGTAACATATATCACAGGAGTTATGACGCAAACTACTGCTGCGATTACCTTCAGCTCTAATGAAACCTGATATGTTGATATACAATATGGTCTCACTGAGAGTTATGGTAACGGTTCCGCCTCTTATGCAGTATTACCAGATGCCGGTCAAACTATTACCCTAGCAGGATTAACTTGCGGTACTACGTATCATTATACTCTCCGAGCAGAAGATCTAGCTGGTAATCGATGAAGTGGATGAGATCAAACATTTAGAACACTTGATTGTGATGCAGTAGATACTATTGATCCTATAGTTACTCTTATTACAGGTGTCGCTACGCAAACAACATTAGCTATTACATTCACCTCTAATGAAACTTGATATGCTGGTATAGAATATGGGGTGAGTGATAGTTTTGGTTATGAAACTGTGTATACTGCGATATCAGCAGATGTAGAGAAAACTATTACTTTAGCAGGATTAACTTGTGGCACGACATACCATAATATTATCCGAGTACAAGATTTAGCAGGTAATCGATGAAATACATGAGATCTAATATTTACTACAGAAGCTTGTCCTGATACTACTGCGCCTACTATAGATTATACGCCTATTGCTAATCAATATAACGTGAGTGAAGTGCCTGCAAATATTGCATTTACTATAGCCGATGATACTGCGGTAACTTCTCTTACTCTTTATAATTGATCTCTTACAGGAAATGTATTTAGCTCACTTTCTGGTGGTGTATATACACTTACTTTATCTACCGGTCTTGGATTACATGAATATACTTTGATAGCCTGAGATGCTGCTGGCAATACAACCACTGTTACCGTTACCTACAATGTTGTTCCTGATGATGTAAATAATATTAATATATACTGATTTGTAGTTCAGGATCTTACTTCTGAAGGTGTAACTGTATATTGGGAAACTGATGCGGTCGCTAGTGATAGTCAAGTAATCTTCCAAACTAATGGATCTACTATAGGTGTCTCTGCAACAATATCCGGTACTGATAATTACGTAGTTCTTAGCACTGGATTGACAGCAAATGAAACATATTCGGTAGTTCTCAAATCCCAAGTAACAGGACAAAGTGATTATACCAGATTATCATTTACTATCGAAACTGCATTATCTAATGATGGTATCATTATAGATTCTATAAAAAGGATTTACGATGCTGATCCAGTTGCTGGATGAGGATATGCAAGCGGATATCACTTTAGATTTGGTATAACGCTCAATGATTGGGCAGAGACGCTTCTTCAATTCAAATTAGCAAATCGAAGTAATGGATATTCTAGTATGGATGCTGCAAATAATACTCTTGTCAGAGTTTCTAAAAATTGAACTAGTGATTATAGCACATGAACAACACTACTAACAGCTGATACCTACACTACAGTAGATAATGACATCAGTGACATAGATTCTAAACGACAGATATGATGAAGGCAGGTATATCTAGATCTCTTCTACAAAATACCTTCAGGTGCAGGATGAGTATATACAACGACATATGGAATTAATGCACATTAATGCACTAAGTGTAGATTAATTTTTACCTTCATAAAACTGCTCTGAAATGAAAAAAATATTAGTAATAATCTGACTACTGATGCTCGTTCCTATTGGCATAGCGCTGGCCTCTTCATATGAATGAGATATTAATTCCTCCAATGGGCTCACTAATGGATTAGAAGTTACTTTACCTTGTAGTCCTACTTCCGTCTCACATGGTAGTGTAAATGCTACTACGTGTGTGATTAGTTGTTATTCTAATTATACATTAAGTAATAGTGTATGTGTGTATAATGGAGGGTGAGGTGGTGGTGGCTGATCTTCAAAAGATACTTGTCCGAATGGAGATCATTCTCCTAGTTTCTATGATGGTATATGTACTGGTACAGGGATTGTAACTACAGGGACAGTAACCACTTGAGCTATATCTTCGGGGACAGTACCACCAGAAAGCGGATCTATAATCGGCTCTCCATTCTCCGATGAATTGAATGATGCATATCAGCGAGCATATAGCATGGGTATCACTACCATGTCGACTATCCAACAAGCAGATATGACTGGCTATCTCATCAGATCTCATATGGCCAAGATGATCGTAAATTATGCGGTCAAGATCCTTGGATATCAACCCGATGCTTCACGTGCTTGTATCTTTACCGATGTAGCTAATGAATCAGCAGAACTGCAATGATATATGAAACTTGCATGTCAGTTAAAATTAATGTGAATCAATCCTGATGGCACTCCGAAGCAAGAATTCAATCCTAATGATTACTTAACAAGAGCGCAGTTTGGAACAATCCTTTCCAGGACACTTTGGTGAGATACTTATGATGGATGAGATCCTTATTATAGCAATCACCTTTTAGCGCTTCAAGCTGCTGGCATTATGAATGATATAGCTAACCCATCATTAAGGATGGAATTGAGAGGATATGTTCTGTTGATGCTCATGAGAGCAGCAGAGTAAACCCATCATACCCTGTGTCATTCCGGCGCTTCAGTCCAGCACAGCTGGGTTATCTGCAAAGCATGCAGCCGGAATCTTATTATATATATTACCTCGCTAAGACCCCGGTTGCAAAACTTAACACCGGGGTGACAACAAATGCGAGGCAACAAAAAGCTGCTCATCCGTGGGTGGCTTTTTGTTTTGTTCATATTTAGAAATAACTGTAGGTGAGATATAATGAATGTCCTGGTGGCGATGTTTTATCGTTTTATAGCCTTCATGGATCAGTAGAAATACCATACCTCAAACGATAATCAGGACATCCTTGAGCTGTTTAAATAGTTTTAAGTCAGATTTTTAGATTAGTATATGTTCATTTACTGCTTGTTGTCAAAAAATACTTACCGCTCTCCTTTATATATAAGGATATTCTTATTATTGAAAACGACAAGGAAATATATATTAAAAATTATGAATTTTATTCTTTATAGAGATAAGAAATGAAAAGATTATTCTTAGTAGGCATAGCTTTAGTAAGTTTGTTTGTTATCGGATGTCAAAAAACACCCGCAACTACTACCGCCATATCAAGTATTGATGCTTTTGCGAAATGTCTGAGCGGTAAATGAGTCAAAATGTATGGCACAGCTACCTGTCCACATTGTCAAAAGCAAAAAGCATTGTTCGGATCCAGCTTCCAGTATATTAATTATACTGACTGTCTTCAAAATCCTACCGCCTGTACTGGTGTTTCCAGGGTTCCTACTTGGGAATTCAAAGATGGCACTACCATTCAAGGAGAACAGGATTTCGCGTTCTTAGCAAACAAAACCAATTGTAAGTTACCATAATTTATTTGTAAAAAAAATATGAAACAATCAGTGAAAACATGAATCATTTTCGGTATCACTTCATGAATCATCACCACCCTATGACTTATCGTATGACTTAGTTCCGGAAGCCAGATGAAATCAGTGGTCATAGGAGGAATCTTAATCATCGCCTTTTCTGATGCATTTTCTGATGCTATGGGTATATTCGTCGCTGAAGAAGCTGATAAAGTAAATAGGAAAAAAGATATTTGGAGAGCGGGGCTGGCTACTTTTTTTGCAAAATTCCTAGTAGCATTGAGTTTTGTCATTCCCTTCTTGATCTTTCCTCTGCTTCGTGCAACCATTATCAGTGTGGTGTGGGGGCTTGGAGGATTGCGGATCTTAAGCCAAAAAGTTGCTGAAATTCATAAACAAAAACATTCACGTGTCGTACTGGAACATATTATCGTAGGTATTGTTGTGATTCTTATCACCTATTTCGTAGGGATTTGAGTTTCTAGAATATTCGGTAATTAATTTATTCTTTTCTGCACATGATCGATCAAGTAATCAAAGCTAAAGTTATCAATCGCAAGATGCTGACCGATCAGGTCATGGAATTTTCTATTGAAACCTATCAGGAAGTGAAAGTGATCCCAGGACAATGGGCATTATTTCTTTTTGAAGATGCAGAAGGTCCTTTCCAGAGAATATATTCTGTCGTAGATCAAGATACAGACAATGAAAGAACCATGCTTATTTTCGCTATCAAACTTTCAGAAAAAGGAAGATGAAGTTCTCTGATTAGGAAGACACCTATAGGCAGTGAAGTAACGATCAAGTGAATATTTGGCACCTTTATTCTCCAAAATATCCATCTTCCCAAGGTCTTTATTTGAACATGAACCTGAGTTTCTGCATTGATCAATATGGCCAGTCATTGCGACTGCAAGGAAAAAACACTCTTTTATTCTGTCTCTTATCAGAAAGATCTCTTCTATGAAGAAAGAATCAAAAAGATTCATGATCTTACCTATGAAATTTACATCACCAGAGAAAATGTGAAAGGATATAAATTTGGCAGAATAGAACCAAAGATTTTTACTTTTACCAAAGATACGGAGTTTTATGTCTGCGGGAATCCTACTGTCGTAAACCAGATTGTCCAGGAACTGCATTTGGCATGATACCAACGCATTTTCAGTGAAAAATTCTAAAATAAGGCATAGATTTGCAATCCAGTGAAATCTCGTTATGTCTATTTTGCTTAGATCAGCATAAAAAAACGCTTGATTTCAGTCCTAATATCTCTATACATATTCCGCGAAGTTTTTTTGTTATCCAAAAACTTTGTTCTCCTATGCGGATATGATGTAATTGGTGTAGCATAGCAGACTTCAGCTCTGCTCGTACGGGTTCGAGTCCCGTTATCCGCTGATTAGCTATTTACAAAAATCATGGCGAAACAAATCATTATCTGAATTTTTGTAGCAGCAGCTGGTGGAGTTCTGATCTGTTTTTCTGGCTACCTGGGAGAAGCTTTCTGAAACATTCCTCGGGCCGAGAAAAATTTAGGCTCAACAAGAAATGGGTACATTGTTGTGGGGTTTGGTCTGATGGTCATAGGCATGCTGATCTTATTTGGAGTTATTCCTATCAGTTCAACTGCAGAAAATCTGCCTTCCATTACACAGATCAAGTAAAAGTTAGCTTAAAGCATAAACCTGGAAGCTTAAAGAAATTGAAGTTTGAAAATTAGAAATTAGAAATTGAAAATTAAAGCAACCTGGGCCCTTAGCTCATTTTGGTAGAGCACCTGCTTTGCACGCAGGGGGTGAGGGGTTCGAATCCCCTAGGGTCCACCATTAAACTATACTATCATTTTTACCGACAACTTTGAGTTTATGGAAAAATGATTTGTCTATGTACTTAAGCTTAAAAATGGTAAGCATTATGTGTGAAGCACAAATAACCTTCAAAGAAGATTACATCAACACATGACTGGTAAGTGTATTTCAACAAAAAATGTAAGACCATTGGAGTTGGTATATTATAAAGAATATCTCACTGCCAAGGAAGCAAGAAGTGTAGAATATTATCTCAAGAAACAAAAAGACAAAAAATCTATTCAAAAATTTATGGATTTGTAGCTTATAGCGTTTATTCTACAACGCGGAAGTAGAGCATCCCGGCCTGCCGGGAGGGTGAGGGGTTCGAATCCCCTAGGGTCCAAATGAAAAAAAATTAAAAGTTGAGGTCAGCCTAGGCCGACAGTTGAGGCTATAGCAGTGGAAAGTTAGTTAAAAATTTATTTAGTTTAAAATTGCAACATCTCAACATTCAACGCTCAACATTCAACATTCTCTTTCTAGGGAGATGGCAGAGTGGTCAATTGCACCCGCGGTAACACCGGGGCGCCTCACGGCTACTATCATCACAAAAACACCAACAAAAAAACAAATTAAAATACTATGGGGAGATGGCAGAGTGGTCAATTGCATCAGACTGTAAATCTGACGCCTCACGGCTACGTAGGTTCAAATCCTACTCTCCCCAAATTAACTATCAACTAAAAACTAACAGTGAGCAACGATGGAAGTATGGAGGTTTTGTACAAAAAGATACCAACATTATTCATTATTAATTATTCATTATTCATTCACTATTCCATGCTCCCATAGTTCAATGGATAGAACACCAGCCTTCTAAGCTGAGAATGTAGGTTCGATTCCTACTGGGGGTAAATAAAAAAATTGAAACGTTGAAACATTGAAAAGTTGAGAATTAACAGTTGTTTGAAAATTAAAAATTACGTGTCCTCGAAAGGGGAGAAATTGAAAATTTAAGAAGCCTGTGCTCTCGTCGTCTAGTGGTTTAGGACATCACCCTCTCACGGTGGAGATCGCGGGTTCGAGTCCCGCCGGGAGCGAAATTTATTATCATACACATGACATGAATTGATACGTTTATGTACTTGAATGTAACAATTGAAGGTATTACGTTTGAAGCACCAACAACATTACAAGAAGGTACAAGGAACACTGCCAATGAAAAAGCACTTATACTAGAAGAGTGAGACCATTAAAATTGGTCTACATAAAAGAATTTGGAATCCTTGATGAAGCGAGAAAGTTTGAAAAATATATCAAAAAACAAAAAGAAAAAGATTATGTTAAAGAGCTTATTAAAACTGGTGGAGATCGCGGGCCCGTTCCGGCCTGCCGGAATTAGAAGTCCCGCCGGGAGCGAAATCCGTCGAAGACGGAGTTAAAAATTGAAAGTTGAAAATTGAGAATTCGCAATACAACTCTCCACTGTGAGTGAAGCGAGCCTCAACTCCCAACCCTCAACCTTTTATTCCCTTATCTCTATATGGATACAAGACCCCAACAATCTCGTGAGAGAGTCCAATTGGTCTATCTCAATGAACAAATCAAAGCACCTAACATCATCATTATTGATGAAGAGGGACAAAATCTAGGCACTTTTCCCAGAAGAAGAGCACTGGATATGGCTGGAGAAAAATGACTGGATCTGGTGCAGATAAGATATGATCATGAGAATATGGTATCTACCGTCAAGATGGTGGATTATGGAAAATATCAATATCAGAAATCCAAAGACGAAAAGGAGAAGAAGAAGACACAGAAAATCAAAGTACTCAAAGAAATAAAATTAAATTATGCAATCGGAGACAATGATCTGGCATTGAAAATCAAAAAAGCCAAAGAATTTCTTGGGGAAAAACATAATGTGAAATTCTCTATCAAACTCAAATGAAGAGAAAAAATCTATGCAAGCAAAGCTATTGAAAAACTCGTAAATATAAAGAATCAGCTCACTGATTTCGGGAAAGCACAATACGATATTCCCAAACAGGAGGTTCATGGATACAGCATCATTTTATTCTGTAAATAACTATTATGGCTAAAGGTTTAAAAAGTCACTCTGGAGCACTTAAGAGATTTAAGGTGACTAAAAATAAAAAAGTGACCTTCAACAAAGTAGGGAATAATCATCTGCTCACCAACAAAGGAAAAAGCAATAAAGCTGACCCCTATGGGAGAGAGCTGAATGCTAGATATTCCAAAAAAATCAAAACTTTACTTCCTTATAGCAATTAACAATGGTTAGAGTAAAAAGCGGACTTACCAGACAGAGAAAACACAAAAAATTCATCAAACTTGCCAAAGGTTTTAGGCTTGGCAGAAGCAAGGTCTACAAGCAAGTGAGATTAGCATTGGTCAAACAAGGCCAACACGCCTACAAAAATAGAAAAGAGAAAAAAAGAGATTTCAGGAGACTCCGGATCGAAAGACTTTCTGCTGTCATCAGAACCAAAGGAGGTAAGTACAGCACATTCATCGCTCAGATGACGAATAAGGATATTGTCCTCGATAGGAAAGTGATGTCCAATATCGCTGTCGCATTCCCTGAAGTATTTGACAAGATATACGAAAGTATAACTAAATAAATCTGACGGAAAGGGCGTGATTAGGATAACTATCAGCGCCTTTTTTGAGAATAGAGTTTTGGCTCGACTGTGCATGGATCATAAAATTCCAACTCGCCCGGGTGGTGAAATGGTAGACACAAGGGACTTAAAATCCCTCGGCGCAAGCCGTGCCGGTTCGATTCCGGCTCCGGGCAATGATTAAAAATTACGTGACGGCCTGCACGCAGTGAAGTGAAGCTGCAGGGTTCGATTCCGGACTATTTCCCGAACGAGTGTAACGAGTTACGTGGCTCCGGGCATATAAAAAATCTTTCGATTTATTCAGAAGACGGCGAAGAGTGAAGAATAAGAATTTCATTATCTTCCATTCTTAAGACTATAGGGAAGATGTCAAAAATCAAAAAAAGCTCAAAAAAGACTTGCATTTTGAGGGGAAAATTATATATTCACACGGCTAAAATTTTTTTATTGCGTTAATTTTTTTGTATCATGGGATTTACCATATGGAGAACATGAGATCTCAATACTAATGAGAGGATGATTTCTTTTTACAAGAAGGAGTTATGGGCTTCACATATTTTGGATAAAGCGAAGAAACAGAAACACTACAATACCAAATGGTATAGAAAGTTTGTTTCATTCAAATTCCCTAGCGCAAGAAGATACAAGAGACTCAAGGCTATCGTTTCCCATTCATATAGGACAAACAAGAAAAAATATAATACTCTCGCACAGCTTGGAAAAATCGTATAGAATGAGTGTAGGGTGCAGAGTTATATTGTAACCCTGAACTATAAACTCTGAACTATAAACCAATTCTTAATCTTTAATTCTTAATTCTTAATTAGTAATGTATGCAGTTATAGAATATAAATGACATCAGCATATCGTCAAGGAAGGCGATAAGCTCATCGTGGACAATGTCGATGCGGAAATAGGCAAAAGTGTGATCTTGGATAAAGTGCTTTTGGCTTTTGATGACAAAGGCGAGAAAGTGATTTTGGGTACGCCGTATATTCCCAAAGCAGAAGTTACTGCTGAAGTCACTATTCATCAGAAAGCTGACAAAGTAAGAACGCTTAAATTCAAAAGAAAAAATAGATATCAAAGGACAATCTGATTTAGAGCATGTCAGACGATTTTAACTATTAAAAAAGTCCAGATCAATGGGTAAAGAATGAATATTGGAATGGGATGGTGAAGTGTTGGAAGTATTACCGGCCTGATATTTTAAAATCCAACTGAAAGATGTGGCTACCTTAGTTCGCTGCAAAAAGTCTTGAAGAATGAGTCAGTCAAATATCTCTATCATACCTGGTGACCGGGTCAAAGTCGAGATCAATCAGTATGATATGACCCAATGACGCATTGTCTTTAGATACAATGATTACAAAAAATAGATGGGAGGACTTAGATCTTAGACCTTAGTTTGGAGCCCGGCCCCAATAAACCGATTCCAAATAAACCAGTGCATTATGTTAACAAGCTTTATATCACACTTAAGTATCAATGAAAGTAAAAACCTCACTCAAGAAAAGATGCATGTACTGCCAGATCATCAAAAGAAAAGGCATACTTTACGTTACTTGCAAAAAAAATCCTAGGCATAAAGCCAGACAAGGATAATTTTTTATATTTATGATCATAGTACGCATATGTTTAGAATTATGGGGCACGTCCTTCCAGAAAATAAATCTATCTGGATCGGATTGACAGTTATCCATGGTGTCTGATTGAAAAAATCAAGAAAGCTCTTGGATGATCTCAAGATCAATTATATGAAAAAGGTGAAAGACATCGATGAAGATGAACAAAAGAAAATCTGAGATGTCTTGAGGACTTTTGTATTGGAAAATGATCTCAAAAGAGAGGTCGCTTTCGCCATCAAAAGACTCAAAGAAATCAAATGCTATAGAGGTATGAGGCACAATCTCTGATTGCCTGTCAGAGGTCAGATCACGAGAAAAAATGCCAGGACTGCAAAGAAACTTATGGGCAGATCAAAAGTGAGACCAGTCTTGAAAAAATAATGGAAAAATGGAAAGGTTGAAAAATGGAAAGATTAAAAAAATACCGACATGTTTCCATATTTCCATCTTTCAGTGTTTCAACTTCCTGAATATTATTATTTTACTTTACCTTTAATCACTAGAAATTATGGCCACTACTCCACAAGCTGCATCTAAAGAAAAAGCTGCTCCCAAGAAAAGAAGAGATATTAAAATCATCAGCGGTATCTTAAAAATCCATACCAGCGACAATAATACGATTGTTTCACTTGTCGATGAAAATGGGAATAAGGTGATCTGAAGCGGTACGGGAAAACTCGGATATAAATGAAGTAAAAAAAGCACACCGTATGCTGCAGAGCTTTTGACCAAACAGATTCTGAAAGAAGGACAAGGGTTTGGCTTGAAAGAGATCGGCGTAATCTTTAAATGAACGGGGTTAGCGAGAGATGGCGTCTTCAAAGCTATCAATGAGATCGGCCTGATAGATATCAAATATATCAAGGAAGCTACTCCTCTGCAATTCTGAGGATGTAAGTGAGAAAGACCTAAAAGAGTATAATTGTCATTACGAGCCTGCCTGTCCTGTAGGCAGGGAGCTCTTTAGCGACGAAGCAATTTTAACTAAGTAGATTACTTAGATTGCCACGTCCACCTAGGTGGACTCGCAAAGACACAATAGAAAATTCATTTTTAATTATTCATTCTTAATTTGTATGAAGTACACCTGACCAAAGTTTAAATTATGCAGAAGAGAGCAAGTAGATCTTTTTGGTGCGAAAAAATATGCTGTCAAAAAGAAAAGAGGGCTTCCTGGTCAACATGGAGCGAGTATGCAGAGATCTTCTGAATATGGCAAACTTTTGAGGAATAAACAGACGCTCAAGAGATTGTATCTTTTGTCTGAAAAGCAATTTAGCAAGATAGTCAAAGAGATATCAGCTAAGCATGCTAAAAATAGCGATGTGACCCATGATACTGCATTATTCCAGTTCTTGGAAAGAAGGATGGATACGATCATTCTCAGAGCATGATTCGCCAAGACCATCATCCAAGCCAGACAGATGGCTAATCATAGTCATTTTCTGCTCAATGAGGTGAAACACAATATCCCTTCCACTTTCCTTAAAGTAGGAGATAAGCTTGTACTCAAAGAAAAGCTAAAAACCTCACCATTGTTCTCACAAAATCTTTCTGAAATAAAAAACAAAGTTCCTTCGTGGATAAAAGTTGATAAAAGCACTTCTACGATAGAAGTACTTGGATTACCAAAGATGTGAGAGATCGGTGTTCCTGCCGATATTTTGAAGGTTATCGAATTCTACGCTAGAGCATAGTTGTAGAATCCACCATACTATCAGCTTTTTTACCTTCTTATTTCTTTTCTATGCTAGATATACAAAAACTAATAGGATCACCAAAGATTATCGTCTCCAACATCGATGACAAAACGACAAAATTTGAAGTGAAATATCTCCCCAGATGATTTGGACACACTCTAGGAAACGCATTAAGAAGAATTATTTTGGGATACAGTATGTGATGAGCAATTACCGGATTGAAGATCAAAGGCGTGCCACATGAATATTATGTGATCGATGGAGTCAAAGAAAACGTTATTGATATTATGCTCAATTTCAAAACCCTCCGTTTTAAACTCGATGAGAAAAGTGAAAATATCCAACGAGTATCTCAGAGGTTTTCTGGGGTAGGTACGTATACTTCTAGTAATATCAAATTACCTGGAGGGATAGAGTTGCTCAATAAAGATGTCTACCTCTTTGAGATTACTGACCCGTCTGTAGAACTGAATATCGACGTCAGGATAGAGAAATGATATGGATATTATAGTATAGATTATCTCAGAAGTCGTGACAAAAAAGAAGAAGAGAATGATGTGAATATCCTGCTGATAGACAATGAATTTAAGTTCGTAGAATATATCAAATATGATGTCCAGGAAGTGATCGAAGACTTTACAGGATCCACCAAAGACTTACTTGTCCTAGAAGTGAAATCATGATTCAATGATATTCCACCCAAGGAGATCATCATGTTTGCTGGTGAAGTATTGGCTTCTTATGCTAAATTGTTTATCTTCGACAATGTATATATCGATAAATCATTCCTTGTAGATATGGAGGATCTGGAAAAAATCCAGGATAAATATCATGAAGAGGTGAATGTCAAAACCATGCCTATCGATGCATTGCCATTGAGCGAAAGAACAAGAAATGCATTGATCAAAAATAATATCTTGTACGTAGAAGATCTGGAAAAGAAGAAGAAAGGAGAATTGCTCCTGATGAAGGGAGTAGGAAGGAAGGCTATCGAAGAGATCAATAGCGCATTATGAAATATCGATAAATCATTACTAGGATAAGCATTTTAATTTTATAATTATGGTGTCAGCATGAGGCATATGGGAAACAAATTATTGGAATTACGCACCTGAGATAAGAAACAAAGCGTATTTGTGAGACAACTCCTCACCAATCTAATCAGGAACGGTAAAATCACTACCACAGGTAAAAGAGCTAAAGTACTGAAATCTGAGGCAAATGCTTTTTTCTCCAGATTACTTCGCATTTACAGAGAAAATGAAGCTAAGGATGCAAGGAGAGAATCCATCAGATACGTCAAATCTGTCATCTATGGCAAACCTGAAGGCAAGAAAGTCCTGGAAAAATTATTGCCCAAATACCAAGCAGAAGGCGCTCCCAAAAGTTTTATCGCTGATTACAAATTAGGATATAGAATGGGCGATGGCGCTGAAAGAATATTATTGAAATTGCTCTAAAGAGAATGAACAATTAACAATGAATAATGGATAATGTCGGAGTCTTTCTTGAAGTATAAAAAAATACCAAAACTATACACTATACACCATAAACTATACACTATAAACTCCTTTTATACTACTTATATCAATTATGATGAAATTTACCAAAACCGATCTCAATAAGACCCTTCGAGTGAAACCGACTGAAATGGACAAACAAAGGAAGTGGTACAAAGTCGATGCTACCGGCAAGACACTGGGAAGACTTTCTACTGATATCGCAACGAAATTGCTTGGCAAAGACAAAGCATATTATTGCGATTTCCGGGATTGCGGCGATTTCGTTGTCGTGGAAAATGCTGAGAAGATTCATGTCACCGGCAAAAAGCTGGATGAGAAGAAATACTATAATTACAGCTGATACAAAGGGAATCTCAAGACTATCAATCTGGGCAATCTCTTGAAGAAGAATCCTGTCAGAGCCATCAATGCTGCTGTCAGAGGCATGCTGACGAAGAACAAGCTTAGAGATAAGAGGATGAAAAGAATGAAAGTCGTTGCATGACCATGCACTACTTATGACCATTTTAAACCCATAAACCTGTATAACTAATGGCAAACAAGGAATATTATTATGCTATCGGCAGAAGGAAAGAAAGCACTGCTGTAGTGAAACTGTTCTCTAAGGGAACTGGCAATTTTGTCGTAAAGACACCCAGCGGCAAGCAGAAAACACTGCAAGAATACTTTGGTGGAAACATTTATCTGCTGGATGCTGCTCTCAGTCCATTGATGACATTGGGCAAAGATAATCTCAAGAAATTTGATCTGGAGATCACCATCAATGGTGGCGGTATCGCATGACAAGCTGATGCTATCAAGCTGGGACTAGCCAGAGCATTGATCACGTTCGATGCAGATTTGAGAGTCACTTTGAAGCCATACGGTTTGCTCAAGAGAGATCCAAGAATCAAGGAAAGGAAAAAACCTGGATTGAAAAAGGCGAGAAAAGGACCAACTTGGTCAAAGAGGTAATATTGAATGCAGAGTGGAGAATGCAGAGTGCAGAATTGTGTCTTTGCGAGTCCGCCTAGGTGGACGTGGCAATCTAATAGACAACTTATCATCATTACATATACAGAAGAGCTCTTTGGGAAAAGAGTTTTTTTGTTTCTAAAAAAAACTTGCATCTTTCGGATACATGGCTATATTATGCTTATGTGTTATATATTTACACTAACGCTGATCGTAGTTAACTAGCCCGATAAAAATCGTAGGGAAGGTTCTTTCAGAGCGAATTACTCTGGCGATCTATACAGCAGGATGCTTTGAGAAACCATTATATGGGGACTTGGCAATCTGCTGTTTTTTTTAAAACAACTTGAATTTTCCCATCTCATAAATAAACTTCATCATATGATGAATGTATCAAGCATCATGATCGTAAATCAGTAATCCAACAGAAGATTGGTAACCTGACCTGAGTGCTCAGCACTTGGCGATCAACAACAGCGACTACACTTTGAGAAACCGTTTACGGGGACTTGGTGTGTCGCTTTTTCCTTAATGCATAACTTATTAAATTAATCCAATAAAAAAATGAGTCATAAATCCATGACCCATTTCCCTGAAAATTTCAGGAGAGTTTTTTACTTATTTCTTCTAGTAATTTTTTAATATCTTCTTTTGTCCTATATATTCCTATGAGAGAGATAACTGCCCAGACACAAAAGATGTCTATCATTATTATTATTGCTGTATCTAAATCTTGTCCAGTAGGATTTGTTGTAGGATGGGAGAAGCCGCGAATGTTTATATCTATCGTCCCTAGGATGAGACAGATTGCTACGACACAATATATCGCAATAATTAATTTTTTTTTCATAATTTTATCTATTTAGGTTTTTATTAGAGATTTTGTTTCCTGTCTTGAATATATCCATTTAAAAACGCCAATCAAGGTTATCTTTCCTTTGAAAACGAGGCGGATATGATTACTATAAATCCGTGAAACAACTCAGCATTTTATTTTTTTTATACGTAACAATATCATGACCAAAGACTTAATTTTTCTCGGTATCCAATGATGCGGCAAAGGCACGCAAGCGAAACTATTGCTCCAGAAGATCCCTGACCACCTGTATTATGAGATGGGCCAGACGCTCAGAGCGATGACCTCAAATAGCAATCTTATCGGCAACTATATCAAGGATGTCATAGATCGCGGGTTGATGGTGGACAATTACATCACGTTCGCATTGATCGACACGAGTCTTCAGATCTGCCACAACAACAGCAAAAACCTTATGATAGACGGCTTCCCAAGAGTCGCTGAACAGGCCGAGCGGTTCGCCAAAAAGATGGAGGACATGGGCAGAGACTATCTTATCGTCCACTTCGAACTGAGCAAGGAGAAAGCATTGGAAAGGATGATGAAGAGAGCGGAAATCGAAGGACGTGTAGACGATACCCCAGCAATCATGGAACAGAGGATCTCTATCTTTATGAATGAGACGCTTCCCGTCATCAAGCATTTTGAAAGCTTGGGGAAAGTCATTACCATCAATGCTGATGATACCATTGAGAATATTCAAGCAGATCTTAGAGCGAAACTAGGACTTTAGTTTTTGAAAATGCTATGACAAAGCTGCTCAAAGCAATCAAAATAGAGAAAATCTGATATGGAGGGATAGGACTCGCCAGAATGGCTGATGGCAAAAGAATTCTAATCAAAGGCGGCGCTTTGCCGGGCAGTGTGGTAGATCTCAGGATCGTCAAACAGAGAAAAGATTTCCTAGAAGCGCATATCACCCACATACACAAGCATGATCCCGAGTTAGTAGATGGCAAACCCTTTTGTCCTCATTTTTTTCGAATGGAAAAAGAGGCTTCGCCTATTGAGGATTGAGGCATTGAGAATTGAGAATGAAAAAATAGTAATTCTGAGCTTTGAACTATATACCCTAAACTTAAATGGAAGATTTGATGCGGATGATGTAAATGGCAGATGTTGTCCTACCCTACTCAACTGAAACTCAAACAGGATATCGTGCTGGATGCCTTCAAGAAATTGGCTAAAGAACAAATAGAAGTGCTCCCTATCGTCGGTTCGCCTTTGGAAAAAGGGTATAGGAATAAAATTGAGTTCAGCTTCGGGAAGTATATCACAAATAGTGCAGAGTGCAGAGTGCAGAGTGCAGAGAAAAAAACATTAGATATATTATCAGACCGAAGCGTCGGTTTTCATAAGCAGTGAGAATTTAGCAAAATAGTAGATATAGATAGTTGCGGACTGATCTCTGAGAAGGCTAATAGCATTTTTTTTCGCATCAAGGAATTGTGTCTGGACTCCGGGTTGCCTGTCTATGATCAGATGACGCATCAGGGATTTTTCAGGCATCTGGTGATCAGGGAATGATTCCATACCGACCAGATATTGGTCAATTTATCTGTCTCTGATGACAATCTTAAACAAAGCAAAACCGATAAATGGGATGCATTATTAGAACTATTCAAGAAAAATGAATTTCTCAAAAAGTCAGTCACCACCTTTGTCATCACCTATAACAACGGCCTCGGAGATACCATAAAAAATGATAAATCAGAGACCAAAACTTTCTGGTGAGAAGGATATATTTACGAGAAACTCATCTTCGAGGAGATAAGGAGATTGGATGGAGATGTGGAGACAAATATATCCTCGGATGAAAAAAATCATCTCTCCAAATCTCCAAAGAATCTCCCAATCTCCTCAAAAATCTCCCAATCCCCACACAATCACCAAATCCCCTCAGAAGTAAGTTTCAGAGTCTCTCCTTTCTCCTTCTTCCAGACTAATACGCTCGGCGCTGAACAGCTTTTTTCCCTGGCGATGTATATGACCGGTCATGTAGAGTGAACTATCCTGGATCTGTATTGCGGGACAGGAAGCATAGGACTCAGCTTCTTAAAGGCTAATAAGTGAAATACCCTCATCGGCATAGAAATAGTCCCGGAAGCCATCATGGACGCTCAGCACAATGCCAAGATCAATGGCCTTGAAAACCAGGTTCTCTTTGTGGCCGATCCGGCTGAGAAGGCGTTGACCAACAATCCTGAACTCAGAGCCCAGATTAAAGATATCTGACTCGTCATCGTCGATCCACCCAGAGACGGACTGCACAAAAACGTCGTCGCATTCCTCGGTGAACTAAAAAAAGAACAAGACTTTAAGCTCCTGTATATTTCTTGTAATCCGATCACCATGATGAGAGATATCGAGCTCTTATTGACCCATGGCTTCCATATTAAACAAATTCAACCCGTAGACATGTTCCCACAAACTCACCATATCGAAGTAATTGGCGTATTGACCTAAAAATCGGCAATTTTCAATCTTTCAATTTTTCAACATTTCAACATTTCCACGTTCCTACCCCGCCTCCGGCGGAAGACCCACCATATTGAAGTGATTGGCGTATTGAATTAAGAATTGAAAATTGAAAATTAAAAATTATCATTAAAACAACAAAAAACTCCGCCATTGTTCATTGTTCATTATTCATTATTCATTCCCTTCATGCAAATCCAAGAAAACGTTTCATTACTCGACTACAATACCTTCCATGTGGATGTGAAGGCAAGGTTTTTCGTGGATATCAAAGAAGAGGAAGAAGTATTGGATCTGATCTCGCAGGACGTTTGGGCTACCCAACCTCGTCTGATCCTCTGAGGAGGAGCAAATATCCTCTTCACGAAGGACTATCCTGGGCTTGTAATAAAGATCTCACTCAAGGGAAGAGATATCGTCTGAACATATAATGATACCGTTTATGTGAAAGTAGGTGCAGGAGAAAACCGGCACGAAACAATGATGCGATCACTGGCGATAGGATATGCTGGATGAGAAAATGTAGTCCTAATCCCTGGGCAAGTAGGATCAGCTCCGGTAGGAAATATCTGAGCCTATGGCAAAGAAGCTAAGGATATCATTTATCAGGTGGAAGGAATAGATCTTATAACGAAAGAAAAAAAAGTCTTAAGCAATGAGGACTGTCATTTTGCCTATCGTGACAGCATATTCAGACACGACCTCAAAGACAGATTTCTCATCACTGCGGTCGTATTTGCCTTCAAACAACCAGATGCTGAATACGTTCCGAATATCCAGTATAACGATATCCAAGATGCTGTAGCTGAACAAGGAAAAGATCCGGTAGCTATTACTCCACAGGAAGTAGCAGATATTATCATCTCTATCAGGGAGAAGAAATTACCCGATCGAACCAAGATCGGCACTGCATGAAGTTTTTTCAAAAATCCCATCGTCACCACAGAGCACTATGAAAAATTATTAAAAAAATATCCCGATCTCAAATGAAATGAAATAAGTAATTCTGCACTCTGCACTCTGCACTCTGCACTCTTTAAACTATCAGCATGACAACTCATCGACCTCATCGGTTACAAATGACAAACACGCTGACCAGTCGGCACCTATGGCAATCACGCTCTCGTCCTCATCAATCAATGATGAGCAACCGGGCAAGATATCCTCAATTTCGCCAAAGAAATCCAAAAAAAAGTCCTGGAACAATTCGACGTTGTCCTAGAACCGGAAGTAATGATAGTATAATTTCTGCATTGTCATTCCGGCGTCAAGGCAAAGCTGCAGCCGGAATCCATAATTTTTAAATAATTTCTAATCCCGCTAAAGCGGGACTCCGCTTCGCTGCGTTTTCAAACTTTAGGCTTCGAGCATCCAGCTTCAAGCTCCAAGCTTCAAGCTTCAAGCTATTAATACATAAAGATATATCTGAGCTGATCTTCGTCTGGATCGTATTCACAAACGCCATCAGTATTACTCAAAGTTCATTGATCAATGGTTTTACAAAGTGTGATTGTAGAAATATCCGTATCGCTATCTATGCTGTAAGTTCAGTTTGCTGAATTTTCAACGACATAATTGGATCATCCTTCAGTTTCTGATGCTGCCATTATTATAAATCCATTATTAGGAACTCATCATTTTTTGACAGTAGTATATGCAAATTGACCATCGTGGGCATGCAAGTCAGAGATACCATAAAAATCTCTGGAAGTGTTGGGATCAGTAGGGAGTCCGCTCATTCCTGCTTTTGTTAATTCATCTGCGATATCTTTCAATTCACATGGATTACCTAGTCCTAATGGACATTGAGGAAAGCTTCCATTATCTATCTGATATGCTACGAGTACGGTAGCTATTTGTTGAAGATCTGCTTTTCTCGCTGTATCATTCGCTCTACCTCTGGCGTTCAAAAGTCTTGGGATGAGCGCAGCGGCCAGGATACCGATGATGACGATGACGATCAGCATTTCGATCAACGTGAATCACCTCTTTTGTATTTTTTTGGAAAACATGGAAAATCAGCAACATATAAAGAAATCATTACTATAGTATTACAAAATAACGCATAGATTTCAACAGGAAATACATATCGAAAAATTCTCTCAAGAAAACTTGATTTCATGATTTCTTTTTCTATACTAACGATGTTTATGTCTACAAACTATAAACGAAAAATCCTGTCCTCCATCGGATAGGTTTTTTTTAAATCAGCACTAATGAATTAATGAGGAGTAGGTTTCCCTTCTGGACCTACTATACTGCTTAGATCTATATAGCCATCCTCATCAGCAGGAGGTAGGTTATAAGACTCTTTTATCAGTTTACTATCTTTGCTTACTGTTCATGATTGTAAAAAAGATTTAAAGTTGTCCATTTCATTGATGAGCTCATCTTGAGTAAGACCATCTCCAAGATAACAACCATCTTCATAATGATCATAGTCATTAAGTTTTGCTGTAATTTTTCAGGATGTTGCGAAAGTAATCAGTATCTGACCTTCACTCTTTTTCTCTCTACCCTTTGTACAAAGAGATAGTATATTATTCCCGTTTTTATTATCTAGCGTGATATCACACGTCATACCAAGTTCTTCACGGAGAATATGTGCAATATATTTATGGAAAGGCAAATATGCACGTATATCTATCTCACCATCAGCATCACGCTCATATGTGGTTTTTATTAGTTTACTGTCCTTGCCTACTGTTCATGAATTTAAGAAAGATGCAAAATTATCCATTTCGTTTATGACTTCTTCGTAAGTAAGATTTTCACTGATAAAATAATATTCGTCATAATGGTTGTATGGATTAAGCTTTACATCGATCTTTCAGGTCTTAGTAATGGTGATTACTATCTGTTCCTGTGGTTTCTTTTCTAGGCCTTTGGCGAGAACACAGATCTTAAGATTGCCCTCACACTCTCTTTCAGTTACATCATATTCATCTCTAAATCTTTCCTCCAACGCAAGCTTAAATTTGTTTTTATATAAAAGGATATTCGCTACATCGTCTGTAGTTGTCGATACTTTTTTTGATGCACCGTCTTGAGGAACATCAGTTCATTTTTCTAGATCAGTCATTTTATTGTGAATAAGGGGATAAAAAATCTCTATTTTTCTATTTTCTTTATACCTACGACAGTTCTTCCTCTTGTATTGGTTACATATTCTACATCATCTCATTCAGCAAGTAGCTTTATCATCTTATTATTTTTCAGTACAACATCTTTACCTTCTTCATCAGGAGTGATGATCGCTAGTCTTTCCTTATGATCGATAAGTTTCACTCTTCCTTTTTTGGTCAGCATAGCTTCTCTATTATCTAGTTTGACGTAGGAAACGACATCTCCATCATTGAGCGGTCATTGGGATTTTCATATAAAGACATCCTTTTGAGTTCTATCATCTGGAGTGATAAATCATCTTCATTCATGATTATTATAAAATTTTACTTTCCCTGTTTCTATGGGTAATAGCGTTCCAATCTTTTCTTGAGCAGAAAGTGTTTCTGCTAGATTCTTTTTTTCTTCTAACCTTTTTTTTTCTAACCTTTTTTCTTCCAAATGTTCAGGCCAGAAAAAAAAGGGATCATTTGCTCATTCACTTGGAGGAGGTCAAATGAATCAAAATCTGCGTGGCTTATTAATAAATTTCCCTGTTTCTTGTGCCTTCTTAGATGACAATGTATCTGTCAAATCCTTTTCTGCCTTACCTAAAACCTCAGCTTCTGTAGGGACTGTTTTTAGTGTCTTCTTTTCTGTGGTGGGTTTATTAACTTTTGTTTTTTTGGTCATGTGAAAACGATTTAGAAGATAAACACCATCATTATACTTATTTATTTCTAAAAGTCAAATCTATTTGGGTGTGAAGTTTTTGGACGATACTAACAATATGGATTCCCGCCAGAGTTTACCCCGTACCTGATGCGGGGCGGGAATGACAATGTCCTATATAGCCACCTTATACACTCCCGGAGCTTCCTGATAGATATATCCCTTCATCTCCAGGAAGGTCAGCGAGGTAATCAGCTCCTGCGATGAGATGTCCTCTACTCCCATCAAATCTGCCAGCTGACAGGATTCTTGTGCGGCTACCGCTTCCAGGAGCTTCTTTTCTTGTACGGTGAGATCTTCTCTTATCGGCGATGAAGAATATTTTTCTTTTTTGGTAAAACGACTATCTAGGAATTGCTCCATATCCAGGACCATCTTAATCTGACCTTTGGCCATCAGCTCATGGAGGCCTTTGCTCTTCTCTGCAGTAATGCTGTTTGGCACGCCATAGACTGGCTTGGACATCTCTAGAGCGAAATTGGCGGTAATCAATGAACCGGAATTTGCTCATGCCTCCGGCAAAAATAAGACATCTGATAATCCTGCGATGATGCGGTTTCTCTGAGGAAAGGTATATTTCTCAGGCTTCATAGGAAGTTTGAATTCGGAAATCACGAGCCCGCCATGTTCCACGATGCGATCAATCAATGCACGATCAGTGGACTGCAAAAAATATTTGAGTCCTCATCACAAAACTGCAATGGTCGGGATATCATGCTCGAGCGAAAGACGATGACAGAGCTGATCCACACCGGGAGCCAATCCAGAAATAGTGACCAACTGATAGGACTGTGCATAGGTAAATAACTGCTGTAAAATCTGAGTAGCATATCCGCTAGGATCTCTCGGGCCTACGATGCCCAGGATGGGTTGATGAAGTAAATTTAGATTTCCTTTGTAGTACATAATATGAGGTTTGGACTTGATCAAGAGGAATTTGTAATGGAAATCTTTTTCTCACTGGATAGTCCATTGGACAGCATGCTCTTGAGTCCATGAACGCAGTGAAGAAATTTCTGCATCAGAAAAAACAAGTTCTTCATCGTGGAGGGAAGAAACTCCGAGATCTTCTTGAGTAGAATATCAGAGTCAGATATCGTGCTGCATACATTCACATCGAAATAAAAAGACGTATATATTTTATTTTTTTCTACACATAAAATCAATACTTATTTACCATCATTCTTACGTCAAAAACAAAATTGACAAGTATTTCGATTTACGGTTGTCTTTTTTGGGGAAAAAATTATATACATTGAGCGAATTTTGAATTTAAAAATTTAAGAATTTAAGAATAAATCTAAAATTTCTAAATTCCAAAATTAAAAAATTTATCTCCTCTTCGTCTTCTATGCTTATAAAACTAAATCATATCATCATATTCTCCCTCTTCGCATTTTTTATTTCCTGGATCCTCTATCCTCTGTATATCAAGATCCTAAGGAAATATAAATTAGGAAAAACCATACGTCAGGATGCGGTAACGGGTGAGAAGTCTAAAATCTTTTCCAAGATGCATGAACATAAAAAAGGCACGCCGACTATGGGAGGAGGAATTTTTCTTTTAGTTATGGCGCTGATGATCTGAGCATCTTTTCTGCTTCAAAAACGAGATATCATAAACAACACGTTAGTTACCAGACAGGAAACATATGTCCTGCTCTTTGGATTTTTTAGTATGGGACTCATAGGATTGGTCGATGATATCCTTAATATCAAAGGACATGGTAGGATCAAATGACTGAGTGTAAAGACCAAAATGATAGGTATGATCATCTTCGCTGGCTTCATCAGCCGATGGTTTTATAGCAAACTCGGCATCGATTTCATCAACCTATGGCCTCTCGCAGGCAAGATAAATATCTGACTATTGTATCCTGTCATTACTTTTTTCATCACCATCAGCATCGTCAATGCCATCAATATCACCGATGGACTTGATGGATTAGCATGAGGACTCATGACCATCATCCTTTTTGTACTTGCTATCATCACATTCTTCAATGGCACGTATATCGCCACGACAGTCATCGGCATCATGGTAGCGATTCTGGTAGCATTTATGTTTTATAATATCCATCCGGCCAAGATATTTATGGGTGATAGCGGTGCTTTCGCCTTATGAGGACTCCTGTCAGCACTCCTGTATATCCTGAATATGAGAATGGGTGTCCTGATCCCTTTCGTCATCTTATTCGGACTTTTTATCGTGGATGTCAGTTCAAGTCTTTTGCAGATTTTCTGGAAAAAATATTTCAAAAGAAAACTCTTTGCAGTCTCCCCGCTTCATCATCTCTTCGAACATAAGTGAATCAATGAAACCACCATTGTCATGAAAGCCCGGTTTATCCAGTGAATCCTGGCAGCTGTCGCCATCATAGCGATCTTCTATCAGATCAATGACGTCATCGTCAAATAGTAGTAAGACATAAGTATCAAGACACAAGTAGCAAGACAAGAGATATTTACTTGATACTTGATACTCGATACTTGATACAATTTTTATCACCCTGCGACCCTGGTATGGACAAAAATAAGCTCATAAAAATAGCGACCATCATCACCCAGATATTTCTTATCGGATTATTGCTCCAATTTCTCCTGCAGACATTTGTCACGTATAAACTCGATCAGAGCAATATATTCCGGACGATGATCTGGATGCGGAAAGAAGTCATTCTGCTCGGTCTAGCAGGATTTCTCGTCTATATATTGCAAAAATCCCATCAACGGAAATCTATTTGGGAGAGTTTAGCTATCAAAAGATTCATCCGGGTGTTTCTTATAACGCTGATCATCTCTTTCATGGCTTCTGTATTTTTCAATCAAGGAAGCATAAGTATCTACATTGTCTCCATCAGATACAGTATGATAGGATTCTTTATCTTCATCCTCTTTTTCGTCCTTGCGAAGATTTTTTTCTGAGCAAGGGAAATGCGCTTAAATGACCGATATGCGAGGATCATAAAGACGCTCCTTATCTGGTCGCTGATATGGCGGGGCATCATCCGACTCATGCCCAACCTTCTGAAATTTGTCTGATACAACCCGTATAATTATGAATGAGGCATCAGTGTCGCACCGCCTGCTGCATACTATACGCAATATGATACCTGATATGTCCGCAACCAATTTCTCTTTGAGAGACCGATATCGCGAGGATTTTTTCTTGTAGCGTTCCGGCCGTTATTTTTTGTGTTGTGCATCAAAAAGAAACCATTGAAAGAGAAATTCCGGCGAGGATCACTGTATGGATTAGCCATACTTTCCACGTTCTCCAGAGCGGCATGGATCGCATGGATCGTCCAGATCATCATTTTACTGATCTTACAATTTAGAAAGAGGATTTGGAAATTGGCTATTTATCGGCTTCTGCCGATGCTCATCATCTTCTGAGGCATCACCTACCTAGGCAGAGATCAGATCATCTCCAGAGACTTTTCAAATACCGGACATCTGAGATTGATCCTGGAAGCGGTGAAAAAGATAGGAGCGAGACCCATCTGGTGAGAGGGCGCATGAAGCGCATGACCGGCATCGTTTTATCTCGGCCCCGGCAAATCCTACAATCCTGAAAATCAATATCTGCAGATATGGCTTGAATATGGCGTCTTTGGATTTATGTGATGGATGTATCTGTATCTTTTCTTGCATCGGATCGGCTACAAGGCATATAAGGATGAGAAAGAACAACCTACCCAGATGGTCAAACAGACCAGGAATTACGGTCTGATTCTCTTCGCGTTTTCACTCGGTATCCTGTGATTGAGCGTTGAATGATTGGTCTTGCATAGCTTTGTGGACAGGATGATCGTCTATCCCTTTATGGCGCTCTTTGGTATCACCTATGCGCTGTATGTAAAAGAGAAATATAGCAGACAATAGAAAAAATATTTCAAAAAAAATGCTCCAGTCAATAACTGAAGCACTTATAGCATTATATAACGAATCTATGGTTCTACAATCACTTCGTTAGGTAATTCGTTTTTATCATCCGGCTGGATGGGGAAGTGTGAGGTAAGTAGTGTCCCTACCTGTTTAACGACTTCACAGATCCCATTGCAGGTATTTCCGGAACGAATCCTTTCTATGAGCTTAGCCACCATGGAATCCCATGTGCTTTGCTCGATTTTCGCACTGATGCCTTCATCAGCAAGGATTTCTATCCTGCGTTCTCCGACAGACAGAAAGATCAAAACGCCGGTCTTGTCCTTTGTATTGCCCAAGCCGTATTTATGGAAAGCCTCCACGGCATGTGCATATACAGGATTATCTCCTTTGAAGGATTTCGAATTCCCTACTATCACTACCCTGATCTCTCCAGCAGTCGTTTTTTCTGCCTGAGCGACCATATCCGTGATGGTTTTCTTTTCTTTTTTCGTCAAAAAGTTTTTTTTAAATTTCAAGTTTTTCATATCGATTTTTTTTAATTATTTATAGATCACCAACCACCGGAAGCGCCGCCTCCGCCGAATCCTCCGCCTCCGCCTGAGAATCCTCCGCCGCCGTCACCGCCGCCAGAAAAGATGATGCCGTCACCGAAATCGCTTCCCGTGACTCCGCCGCCGAAAATGCCCGACATTATGATATGGGCAAGCAATCCGCCGAGGATGCCAACGATGAGGGTAATGAGAAAAGCGGAAATCGATAGTGCTCCAAATACCAGGAACCAGAGGATCGGAGACCCGATTCCGCCGGTGATGCCTGATACGGTCCAATGCGCATATCCAAGTACTCCTGCGAGAAAAGCCAAAGCAACAAAAACAATGAATGCTATTTGGCTTTTCCTCTTCTGTTCCATCGCTGGTGCGATTTGTTTCTGGTATTCACCGGTAGTGCTCAGAATGATCTTATCGATAGCCACATTTATAGCGTCGCAATACTTTTTTTCCTTGCAAAGAGGTTCGACTTCTTCGTCAAGGATCCATGTACATGTTGCATCAGTAAGCACGGATTCTAATCCATACCCTACTTCGATGCGATCTTTTTTCTCTTCCATGAAGAAAAGCAATATCACTCCATTGTCTTTGCCTTTCTGTCCGATTTTCCAGTTTTCGGCCACCTCCATGGAAAAGTCTTCCAAGTCCTCTCCGTCAAGCGATTCCATCAAGAGAATGACAATCTGATTGGAAGTAGAATCTTCAAAGGCCTTCAATTTCGCCTCAAGTTTGATGATTTCTGCCGCGCTTAGCGTGCCGGAATAGTCATTGACTCTGCCTTTGAGCCTAGGGATATCAAGCCCCCAAGCTATCTGGCATATCATGATAAGCATCAGAAACAAGAAATGTTTTGGTTTCATATAGCTCCTCCGTTTAGAAATCTACTTCAGGTACTTTTTTGGCATCTTTGTCGGCCTCGAAATAAACCTTCTTTTCAAAGCCTAACAAGCCGGCGATAATGTTGTTGGGAAACCTGCGGATGTATATATTATACGCCTTCGCAGCTTCATTGAAGCGTTTCCTTTCTACAGCGATCCTGTTTTCTGTTCCTTCGAGCTGAGACTGGAGAGCTAAAAAATTCTTGTCAGCTTTCAGTTCAGGATAGGCTTCTACTACGGCCAGCAACTTTGATAAGGAAGATGTGAGTTGCGTCTGTGCTGCGCTGTATTCCTGTAATTGTGCAGCAGTAGCTGTGTTCAGATCAATGGTAATCTTTGTCGCGTTTGCTCTTGCTTCCGTCACCTCAGTGAAAGTGGTTTTTTCATGTGCTGCATATCCCTTTACTGTCTTCACCAGATTGGGGATCAGATCGGCACGGCGCTGATAGACATTTTCAACCTGTGACCAGGCTGCTGATACAGTTTCTTCCTTAGTTACAAGGCTGTTGTATTTTGAACAGCCCCCCATAAAGGAAAGGATACTAAATGCGATAATTGAAATCCAAAGGATGTGTTTTGTTTTCATAATTTTTAATTTTTTTGTGTGTGTGTTTTATTTTTTTGTGCTACTCTTTAGTTCTCGGGATTTTCGCTTACTCCCATAGATAGTGTTAAATATCACATCAATATATTTTATAATTATTTACTATCGAAAGTCAATATAAAATAAAAAAACAGACCTTAATACAAGGTCTGCCATATCAGTAGTATATATGTAGATTTTACCAGCTTCCACCTGCTCCGCCGCCACCGAAACCGCCGCCGCCGAAACCCCCGAAGCCTCCTCCGCCGAAACCGCCGCTTCCGCCAGAACTGTAAGATGTACTTGAAGAATAATAAGAATCGTTTTTCTCCTCTTCTTCTTTCTTTTTCTCTTCTTCTTTCTTTTTCTCTTCTTCTTTCTTTTTCTCTTCTTCTTTCTTTTTCTCTTCTTCTTCGTCCCTTTTCTTTTTCCTTCTTTGCCTTGCTTCCTGGATATCATCTTCTGCCATAGAATATGATTGACTAGCCAGAGAGCTCGCTGAAAGCAAAAGAGCGATCACCATCAGCCAATCAATCATGCCTTCTGATGATTTCGATCTCGCGTCTTTCAAATTCTTCTCAGCATCCGTCAATTTCCTCTTTGCTCCTGACTCCACATCGGAATCCGATATCTTGCTTTTGGCCTCAGCGATCTTCTTTTCAGCTGCCTTGAGCGAAGATGCGAACTTTCCTTTCGCAGAGAGGATTTCAGCTTTACGATCATGGACCGCCTGACAATATGCCAGTACGGCTTCCATCTTCTCTTCAGCTTGTTGCGCCAGCTTTTCAGCCTGAGCGAATTCCTGCACTTCCATGGAATTCTTATCCTCAGCCCGTTTTCCGATAGCACTGCAAACGGTCAATAGTCCGGCGATGGAAGAAAGGTTTCTCTCCAGGTCGTTCCAATTGTCTTTCGGATACTGCGATTTCAATTCATCCAATACTTTCTGAGAAGCTTCTTGGGTTGTGGATAGCTTTTCGATATCAACATCCAGCCTTTGGATCATCTTCCCAGCAGTCTTCTGGCTAAGAAGATACTCATCCATGTGCTGCATTACTGCAACGATCTTCTCATGGATAGCTCCGCTCTCTTCGCATACCTGCTTATCTTCATTGGCATTGGGGGCTTGTTTAGTCTGGATCTGCGTAATCTCTTTCCCGAACGCACCAAGCTGGGATTGATAATCGATGAATTTGTACCCTTTCTTTTTACCGGCTTCCACACTTTCACGGAACTCCTTCAGCAAGACCTGAGCAGATTTTAATTTCTCAGGGGCTTCTTTACGATACCTCTGGATTTCGACAGGGATTCTTTTGAGCTGATCAACAGCCGCTTCCAGACCTGGCACAACATTGGTGAATATGCTCAATATCTGAGACGCACGTTCCATGTCAGTCTTGATTATCCCTGGAAATTCATCTATCACCGATTGAGCGGGTTTCTTGATAGCACGATCGATATTGTGTATGATGCTATCGTGTTTCTCTTTCGCCCAAGAGGGATAGGAAGGATCTTTGGGAGGAATCCGATCCAAAAATTTTTCATAGCTTGCCTTGGTTTCATCAAAGCTTCTTTTCAATGATTCTCTGCGTCTTCTGAGCTCCTGCGCTTCCAGATAGGCTTTTCTGGCTTTTACAAAGACAAATATGCATAATCCGATACCGGCAACGCACATCAAAAAGATCAATACGCCATTTCCGAATTTTCGCCAGGATTCAGCATTTTCAGCTTTTCTCTGTGCTTCGAGCGCTTCGCGCTGTTGCCAGCCTACTTCACCCAGATCTTGGATGATAGCATCGACCGCTTCAGTTATCCCTTCATAATATTCATCTTTTTTCGCATGAGGGATGAAATCGGATTCACCGATATTCTTTGCTTCATAATCAGTGAGGTAGGGTTCTAAGCCATATCCCGTAGCGATAAAGTAATCGCCACGCTTTTCAGTGAAAAGCTTTTCAATCGCACTCTGACTGTACTTTACGATGAGGAACAAAATGCCGTTATCCAACCCTTTTTGACCCACTCCCCATTGCTGACCGATCTCAGTAGCGACATCCGAAGCTTCAGCTCCATCCAGATCATCCAAAATCACAATAGCGATCTGGATGCTTGTCTTTTTGTCGAAATCTACGAGTTTCTTTTCCAGGATATTTACCTGGTCAGGCTGGAGAAGGGCGATGTAGTCATTAACCAATCTTGGAGGATTGGGCTTGACTGGTATCTTAAACGCGAATATTGAGAGACTAAGAATAGTCATCATCAATGTGATAAGGATTTTTTTCATAGGTTCTTATTTTTGTTTTTCGGTTAATTATTTATTTTTATTGAATAATCTTGTACATATTTCGTCTTAAAAGTCAAGTATAGTTTATTATCTTGAGCACGAATCTTTTCTGTTGTATATAAGGGAAAAAAATATACACCATAATCAGACAAACAAAAAGGAAGCCTGCCTGCCGCCCCGCCTCGTAGAACTACGATGGGTAGGCAGGGAGAAGCATTAATTGAAACAAAAAGTAAAAAAAAACTGCCTATGAACTATGACCGTAATTATTTTGATGAACTTAGAGGAAAACTGCTTTTGATCACCTCAGAAGAAGAGGACCAAAAGAGCGGTGAGATCAAAGAAAACAAGCAGCTGGGAACGATATCCGAGATCATGAAAAATGGATTAGAATTCTCCACCAAATGGGGAAGCCATAGATTGCTCTACAAAGATATCATTGACGTCTCTTTTAAGAAAATCGTCTTCACTCCGCCATCTAAGTTTTTCTCAGTCGACATCATCAACAAGTTTGCCACGGAAATCGTAGAACATATCAAGAACCAGAAAATCTACAAGCTCCGTACCAGATCAGCAACATTCATCAAGAATGGATCACTCAAAAAAGAGCGGCTCACCCAAGAGAAATTTGCCACTATTGTCTATGAATGGCTCGGCAAACGCCGTTCGGAAACCAAACTCTGTCCTCTCGCGCTACTCAATGATACGTTGCTTCTGTGCATCTACGAAGGCTATTTCTGTCTCATACGGAAAAATTATGCCATCGTATTTCAGGGGAAAGAAGATCATGAGATGCTGGTGAATTTCATCACCAGTAGAAATGATGAGATCATCAGGACGAAGGAAAAAGAGTACAAAACTACCTTCAAAGGGATTATTTCTCTCCTTGAAGATGACGGGCTGTAAGGCCCGTTTTTTTATTTAGATCATCACCCGGGTGCGAATAGCTGAAAATTAGCTAAATAAGCTTCTTTATCCAATTTGTCACCCGGGTGAAAATTATTTCAAAATAGCCCTAAGTATCTCATTCACTTCATCCATCGGCCCATCATCCAAGATGACTATATCAAATTTCTCTTGGAATTGTTTCCTATTCTCCGGAGTATCGTGATTGAGAAATCATATTTTGATGATATTTTTGTACTCAAATCCATGAGCCATATGCGCATCGCCGATTCCGTCGCCAAGCAAGATGATATTTTTCCTGTCCTTGATCTCGTCGTAGATAGGGAAGTCCTTGACTACGGTTTCGTCCTTATTGAAACTATGGATGATCGGCTCTCTGACAGCTATCGCTTTCCCGTTTTCATCCCGGACAAATGCGTTTGAGATGATGTCGATATTCTCGGAAAGTATGTTTGCCTTTTCTAAACTATAGTAAATGCTTTCATATCATAATCCATTCGCAGAGAGAATAAGTAGCGGGATACTGTTTTTTTTGAGCATTTCAAAAAATAGTTGATATCATGTCCTGAATGCGAACATATCGGAGTTGATGACGTTTTTTATGACGTCCCTCGTCAGATCAGCTTTCAGCATCAATTGGAATTGACGGGTCCACCGTTCATGCATGGCTTTCTTTTTCTCATCAAAAGGGATGCTCGGATCTATCTCTATGGCATGATATTTCTCGAAATTCTTTTTGGATTTCTCAGTGAACTCCGGTCCGAGATGTCATTCTTCCTGGAGGATATACATGAGCGCCACACTCGGTTTCCCATCCACGAATGCCTTGGTCAGCGTCCTATCGAAATCTGCGACAACGTGAAAATGACCTTTGCCGTCATGGGAAATTTTTTGTATCAGATCTTGGAGATGTTGAGGGTTTGGGATAAGGATATCGGTCATGGGAAACCTGTGATTAAAGCTGCGTACAATACTGCGCATCTATCTCTTGCTGAGTTTGAGCTAGTGCTTCTTTGCCAGGTACTTTTTCTGCTCAGAAAAGATGTCCTACTCTATCAGGAGTCATCAATGCCATAGGCAGTTTACATTCGCTACCCATAGAACTGCTTTGTGTACTATCTACGACCATCGCTTTGTAATCACATATCTGATCTGTTTCTCAGACAACCTCTATATTGAGATTAGAACCTGCCATAAAAGGCATGGTAAATGTTGCAGGCGCACAAGTAATAAAGTTTCTTTGGAGACAATTCATGTCGCTTTTACAGTCTACCGCAGGAGTAGCAGTCGTTGTTTGCGCTACCGGTGTAGTTGTTTTGTTTCCGCATCCGTAGAGGAAAATAATCCCTACTAAGGGAAGAAAAAGAAATAATTTTTTCATGAGAAAAGAATAAAGAGATAAAAGATTATTATGTTCTGATGTTAGCTAGAAGTTCGGGGAATTCTTCTTGCCGAAAATGTCCTCTATCCTCAAACACGAATACTTTTGCTTTTGGCAGATAGGTTTTGAACTTCTCCACATGAGAAAATGGCACCATAGGATCATCATGAGAATGATACAAAAAAATTCTATCCACCTGTTTTTCTAAATTTTTCAGTCCTGCTGGATTAAAGGTAAAATCAGCTAAATAGTTTTCTCATTCCGGAAGATCGCTTTCATCAAATACTGGGGCAACGAAATGGAGTTGATCTATTTTTTTCGGAAATGTATTTTCGCTGAGATATTTAGCAAGGAATATACATCATAATGAATAGCCGATCATCACTAATGATTCATTATTCAGGTAAGGAAATATTTTCTCAAACCAAATCTTCCGATGGTTGTATCTTGCATTAAATTTATTTGGCATGGTAGGATTTGCAATTTCATATTCTTTAGATACATTGGATCGCAATCGATCTTGTCGTTTTTTCCTTTCCTTGAATGGCTCATACGTCCGGAGGTTTTTGAGTGCATTAGAAAAATCTTCTTCCGTACGGAAACAATCTCCCCCACCTATATAGATCAATTGTTTCATATGCGAATAAATAGGAGATAAATAGATATATCACATCCGAGTGTGAATATATTTTTATGCTTTATGCTTTCAGCTTCAAGCTTTAAGCTTTAAGCTAAAACTCGCATGTTTTGGGAGCTCTGGGGAATGGTATCACATCGCGGATATTTTCCATTCATGTGATGTACATCATCAGTCTCTCGAATCCTATACCGAACCCTGCATGAGGCACGCTGCCATATTTTCTCAGATCTAAATATCGTCCATAATCTTCTACATGCAGTCCCATATCTTTGATTCTTTTTTCTAGTTTATCCAATCTTTCTTCTCTTTGCGATCCGCCGATAATCTCGCCGACTCCTGGGACTAATAAATCTGTCGCAGCAACGGTTTTGCTGTCTTCATTCAGTCTCATGTAAAAAGCCTTGATCTCCTTAGGATAGTCTGTCACGAATGTCGGACCTTTGAAAATCTTCTCACAGAGATATCTTTCGTGTTCGGTCTGCAGATCCATTCCCCGTTTGACGGGATACTCAAATTTCTGTCATGATTTTTTCAAAAGCTCAATCGCTTCTGTATAGGTCACTCTTGCGAAATCAGCCTTGACTAAATTTTCTAATCTGGTTTTGACTTCGGGATTGATAAATTGCGCGAAGAAATCCATCTCTGCTGGTGCGTTGTCCAAAACGTATTTGAAGACATATTTGAGCAATGCTTCTCAGAGATTCATATCGTCATTCAGATCAGCAAAAGCGCTTTCTGGCTCTATCATCCAAAACTCTGAGAGGTGGCGTGCGGTGTTGGAATTCTCAGCGCGGAAGGTAGGTCAGAAGGTATATACTTTACTGAAAGCCATCGCAAAGGTCTCTGCTTCCAGCTGGCCGCTCACGGTCAATGAGGTTTGTTTGCCGAAGAAGTCTTTACTGAAATCTATCTGTCCATCCTTATTTTTTGGCATGTTGAGAAAATCTAAAGTAGAGACCTGGAACATCTGTCCAGCTCATTCACAGTCACTGCCAGTAATAATGGGGGTATGGACATAGATAAATCCATTCTCATTGAAATATTTATGGATAGCGAATGCGAGTAATGATCTCACTCTAAACACCGCAGAAAAGGTATTGGATCTCGTCCTGAGATGTGCGATTTCGCGAAGATATTCCATGCTGTGACCCTTTTTTTGCAAGGGATAATCGGTAGGACAGATGCCTATAATAGTCACTTTGGTTGCTTTCACTTCAAATGCTTGTTTGCTTCATTGCGAAGCGACCAACATTCACTCTACACTGATCGCGCTTCACGTTCCCAATTTGCAGATTTCGTCAAAATTCTTGAGAGATGTATCGAAGAC
>JBBABI010000001.1:0-44298 GCA_041679065.1 Candidatus Absconditabacterales bacterium | reverse complement strand
TTTTGAGATACGACCCATCATTGAGTTCGATGAAGCCAAATTCCTTGGAATCTCTGACACTCTTTACTCGGCCGTTGATGAGATAATTTTTGTCCAAAAGTTTTATATATTCTGCATAGATTTTTTTTACTGTGATCGTAGTCATAGATAAAGAAAAAGATATAAAGTCTGGTACAGAATATTGTTTTGGCGTGTAAATTCAATGTCTTATCTCCGGATTTTGGTCTACTTTCTCAACTGGACGCTACAACAACTCTGCATTCTACATTCTGAACTCTGAATTCAAAAAAGCCTCTTGCTTTTTACTAGGAAAAGACTATTTACATTATTCAAAAACAAAATAATAACTAAAATTTATCATTATGGAACTAAATTTTGCTGGTGCTCCGAAAGCGGGCATTAGACCTATCACTTTCACCGAAACTCCCCTTAGTCGGGGAGAATTAGCACGCCGCAAACAAAGAAAGAAGAGAAAGAAACGAGAAGACCATAAAACTCCTCTTCGCAATGAAGAGAAGAAAGGATATAATCCCGTTTTACAATCTTCGGATTAAAGCATTGTTTCTTTGTATTAACAAAGAAGAAAGCCTCGGTATTTTACTTGAGGCTTTTGATTTTTATGAAAATTATTATTTTTTCTACCTTGATTTTTTTGTCAGCAACGGTATGCTTTCTAAGCTTTAGACCATAACAATTATCGGTATGAAAACTATTTTGCATTTCGGTGATGTAGATCGGATACATCTTTCTAGTCCGCAGAAAGAAGAGATTTCCCAGATCGTAAAAAAATATGATTTCCATGAATTGATCGAGGAAGATCTTTTTGAATTGACCAATCAGGAAAAGATTGATGTCTATGAAGATAATATCTTTATCGTACTTAATTTCCCTAAATATGATTCAGAGTTCAAGAAATATTATCTCAATGAGTTTAGTATCATCTTGAGCAAAAACAGCATCCTGACGATGACAAGGTATGATACCAATCACATCACCATGCTCATCGATGAATACAAACAGGAATTGGTAGAGAGAGATGCCGACGAGGAATTTAAGATCTCCCCCTATTATATTCTCTACAAGGTCATTGATGCAATGTATGATAAATCCATTCGCGACCTCAAGAAATCTGCGAAGGATGTAAATACGATGGAAGAACAATTATTCATGAATCATACTCCGGAAAAAAAACTTTTGGAAAATCTGACTATCAAGAAACGTAATGTCGTTTTCCTGAAACATGCATTCATCCCGCATAATGAAATTCTTGAAGAATTACAAAAGATCATCCCTAAATTTTATAAAGAAGATCTGGAAGTGTATTTCGAAGATATCCAATATAAATACGATAAGATCAGAAATACGATCGACATAAGTTTTGAAAATGTAGATTCCCTGGGAGAGACATACAATACATTGATGACAATCAAGACCAATTCTGTGATCAACGTCCTGACTATTTTCTCGGTCATTACCTGAGTACTTACGCTTATCAGCGGCATCTATGGGATGAATGTCATCTTACCCTGAATGGAAAAACAACATTTCTTCATGATCATCATGGGCATCATGGTGCTTGTCTGCTGATGATTGCTCCGGTTCTTCAGGAGAAAAAGATGGATATAGAAAAAACATGGAAAGGTTGAAAGGTTGAAAAATGTAAATATTAAACTCTGCACCCTAAACTCTGCACTCTGCACTAGAAATTCCTAAAGATATCCTGAAGTTTTCTTTTTTCCTGTTCTTCTGCCTCTTTTTCTCTGAGTTCTTTTTCTAATTTTCTCGCCTCTTCACTGAGCAAGAAAATGAATTTATTCATCTTATCCATCACTTGCATTTTCTTTTTGAGGTTATCCTGGAGATCTATCTCTTCATCAAAGAGTAATGTTTCATCCAGATTGACGTTGAGTGCGGTGCCTTGTTCGCTGAGATAAAAACTCAATTCATGGATTGTCTCGTCTTCGTCCTCTTTATTGGTTTCCACCTTTGTGATAGACACCAGAGGATACTCTTCATCACCAAGAAAAAATTTGTAGACCACGCGTATTTTGTCATTATCTGCACCGAGCAGGTTGAATCATTCAGTAGTTTTCCTCATTTCATATATTCTTTTGGTCATCTGGAAAAGTTCATCAAACTTTCTGGTTATATCTGAGGCAGATTTTCAATTTTCAATTTCTAATTTTCAATTCTCACTTTTTTTATTTTCTTCACTCACTACTGGTGATTCATTATTCGTCACCGGTTCAAGTTTTACTTCTGGCTCAATACGCTCTTCTTCCTTTTCTGGTTCGGATGATGCATATGCAGGAATAGAAACATCAAATGTCGGTTCTTTTGTTTCATCTCTCAATTTCTCAATCTCTCAATTCCCAATCTCTGATTCATTGGCATTATGAAATATATCGGCCTTTTCAAAAACTTCTTCTGATCACCCAAAAAAATCACTGACTGGTAGCTGAGCTGCAGGAGTTTCATCAGTTGGAGGAATTGGTGTTTGCGTAGGATCGGTCATTGTCTAGCGTAAAGTTTAAAGCTTGAAGCTTAAAGCCCGGTCTGCCGACAGGCAGGTTTCTGCTTTTGGCTTACACTAATTATACTCAGAATCCGTTTTTTTGCAAATTTTTATGCGTCCTTTAGGGCAAATTTTGGTGGCGTACATGACGTAAAAACAGCAAATACCGTAAATCGTGTAAAAAATGAGGCTTTTTTAGCTATTTTTTGACAAGAAAAACTCCGCCATTGTTCATTATTCATTATTCATTGTTCATTATTCATTATTCATTGTTCATTATTCATTATTCATTATTCATTGTTCATTGTTCATTCTTTTCCTCTTGTAATTATCCAGTAAAACGATACATTTTGCGTGCTGAATACCCGCTAAAACGGGTCAGTCTCTTTATATTTGTATTATGGTTACATGTGAGAAGAAAACACAATCATTAGTCAAACTAAACTATTTGTCGGTGGACTAAATCGGAAATTAAGATGAAAGGAACTCAGAGAAGAATTCTCAAAATTTGGAGAAGTCGCTTTTGCTAGAGTAAAACTCGATCAGGAAACTAACAAAAGTAGAGGATTTGGATTCGTAGAATTCGTCAATCCCGAAGATGCTGCTAAAGCCCAGAAAGAAATGAATGGAAAAGAATTGATGGGAAGAGTCGTAAACGTTGATTTCGCCAAAGAAAACCCTGACAGAATGGAAAAAAGGGAAGTAAGAGAAGAAAACAAGGAAGAAAAGAATGAAGATGATGGAGAAAATCTTTTCTAAATAGAATATATCAGCAAATCACTGCTTATCTTGATGATGGGTGGTGATTTTTTTAATTTAAAATTTTTGAATGAATGTTACATTTACCATTTAAAATCGTCTGTACCATTCCTAAATTACAAAATTAAAAATTCAGCCCACCGGTCTTTTGCTTGAAAAAAACAGCCCAATCATTATAGTGTACTGGCTGAATGGTTGGCTGTCAATTATGCGCTAATATTACTTCCTAAACCAAATCTGGGAGCCACAAAACCTTGGTGTATGCCTTGGCGGAGCTACCCACTGTACTCTTAGGAGTATATGTATGATTGCTACCGCCATTCGGCTTAAAAATTAAATTATGTCCTCCTTTGCTAAAGGAGAGCCTGTCCCGGTCCACCGGGATGCCGAGCGAACGCGAGACGGAGGATTTAAATCCCCTCCCTTCGGGTGTCCCCTTTACAAAGGGGAACAAAAATATTCTTGTTTATTGTTATACTATATTTTATGAAGAAAATAAATGAATCATTTATATGTCTCAATTGCTGAAAAGAGGTTCCATTAGCCGATAAAACATGCAGGAATCATTGTCCTTATTGCTTTGTATCGTTACATGTGGATGGGAAAATGCCTGGTGATAGAAAAACTGATTGCCATGGGAACATGTATCCTATTGCCTACGAGATCAAAAATGGGTGAATGAAGATTCTTTTCAAATGCAAATCCTGCGGCAAAGAGCATCGGAACAAAAGAGCTGATGATGACATGGTGGTGGCGTTGGATGCTCTTATAAAAAAATATAGAACGAATCTTGATATTACACCACCAAATTTCTAATTTCTAATTTTCAATTTTCAAACAAATCCCAATTTTCAAGGATCAATGTTTAAAAATTAGAAATTGAAAATTGAAAATTCTTGTTTTACTCTCTATAATCGATTCAAATGGACTTAGTCGATTTTAAAACGACCTTCGATGGCATCTTGGAAAAATATGTAGACGAGAAAATAGCTCAAGCCAAGCAGTTGCTTGTAGATCCGAAATTAAATAAATTCGTAGGATACATCGATACCTTTATTTTTTCTGGAGGCAAGAGGATCAGGCCGTACTGTCTCTGGGCAATCTATATGTGACTGGGAGGCAAACAAGAAAAAGATGTTCTGCAATTTGGTATTATTTTTGAACTCCTCCATAGTATGGCACTGATTCATGACGATATCATCGATGAATCCAAAAAAAGGCATAATGCACCTACGGTCCATTGTTTCGTCGAATCATTGCTGGAAGAGTGAGAAAAGAGACATCATGTGGCAGAATGACAAGCTATCCTTATAGGCGATCTTTTGCTTTCACGAGTATATGAACTCTGGTACAAGATGCATGGATTCCCTAATGAACTTTTGGATGAAGCAAGGATAAATATCCATAGCATGGTAGAAGAAGTCATCTTGGGACAGATGATCGATGTGGATATGATGATTTCCGGACCTGCAACACTCGAAATGATTGACAAAAAAAATATGTACAAGACTGCTTCCTATACCTTTATCAGACCTATGCTTACCTGAGCTATCCTGGCTGGAGTCAGTTCTGAACAAAAGAAACTTATCTCTGAATTTGGGAAACATCTTGGTTTGGCATTTCAGGTCAAAGACGACATGATGGATCTGACATTGGGAGACAAGACAAAATCAGTATTCAAAGACATCCAAGAAGGTCAGCAGACCTATTTTACGAACTATATTTTCAATAAAGGCACTTGAGATCAGAAGCAATTACTGAGTGAATGCCTAGGCAAATCCCTGAATGAGGAACAGATAAAAAAACTCCAGGAGATGTTTGAAAGTTCCGGAGCTATCGATTTCGGCAAAGAGATGATCAATGACTTTATCAGCAAAGCAAAATGAATATTTGATCAGATAGATTTTTCTGATGAGAAGATCAAACAAGGATTAGGTAATCTCATGAAGAAAATCGAACACTTCTAATTGTCATTCCCGCGAAGGCGGGAATCCATATTGATTATTTGGATTCCGGCTGCAGACTTCGTCCTTGACGCCGGAATGACGATTCCTAGATAAAGATATCTCTCGGCTTCGCTCCATCTTGTGGCCCGATAAGACCTTTCTCTTCCAAGATATCCATCACTCTCGCTGCACGTGCGAATCCGATATTCAGTTTTCTTTGGAGTAATGTTGCTGATGCTTTTCTGGTCTGTCCGATGACTTGGATTGCTTGCTCCACCAATTCATCATCATTATTTCCTCATCCGGAGAAGACGTAATCACCGGCTTCGAAATGGCTGCTTTCTAGCAAGCTGACTATTTCCGGATTATAGATATCTTCTTCTGTCAATCCGTCCATATATTTATTTTTGAGTGAAAGCACTACCTTCTCTATTTCTTCAGTAGAAACAAAAGGCGACTGTCTTCTGACAGGTTATTTGGTAGAGGGATCCATATAGAGCATATCTCATTTTCCAAGCAATGTCTCTGCCCCTTTTCTGCCCAAGATAGTCCTACTATCGATTTCTGAAACGGTACCGAAGGCTATTCTGGTAGGGATATTTGCTTTGATCAAACCCGTGATGACGTCTACGGATGGTCTTTGTGTGGCGATGATCAAATGAATTCCTACTGCACGTGCTTTCGCTGAAATATGTGTGATGCAATTTTCTACATCTCTCTTGCTCTTGGACAACATCATACTTGCCAATTCATCTATCACAAAGATGATGCGGAACATTTTTTCTCATGGGATCTTTTGATTAAATTCATCGATATTTTTGACTCTATTTGCCTTAAGAATACCATATCTTTTCTCCATCTCAAATTCAGTCCGCTTGAGCAATTTCAGAGCTTTTTCCGGTTCATAGACAATAGGAGCCAGCAGATATGGCAATCCTCCATAGAGTTCTAATTCTACCTGTTTGGGATCCACCATCAGAAATTTTAGTTCAGAAGGAGTATTTTGATACATCAACGATAGGATGAAATCATTCACTCAGACAGATTTTCCAGACCCCGTCGCTCCAGCCACGAGCAAATGCGGCATAGATTCAAGCGTTTTGATGATGACCGTTCCGTCGATCGCTTTCCCTAGTGCTAAATTATTATCAGATTTTTTCATATCCTGGACAAATTCCGGAGCATTGAGGATATCACCAACCCTTACCATAAGTGGCTTAGGATTTGGTAATTGGATACCGACGCAATCCGTACCCGGGATAGGTGCAACAATCCTTACTGACTTGGATTTGAGCGAGAGTGAAATATCATTTGATAGGCCTTCTATCGTGGAAAGCCTGATACCTTCATCTGGTTTGATCCTGATCTGGACGATGGAAGGTCCGATATCAAAACCTTCTATCATGATAGGGACATTGAATTCCATCAATTTATTCTGCAGTGCTTTGGCTTTCTCCATCAGAAATGTTTCATCGATCGTCACCGTCTGATCTGCATTTGTTTCTAATAATGAAACATTGAATGTAGGTTTTTCTCATGAGAAATTGATCATCGGTCTGATTTTTTTCTCTTTCTGGACTACTTTTTCTTCTATCTTTTGCTTTAGGAGACTTTTGATAAGGGAACGGGAAACAGGCTGACCAAATTCCGGCCTCTCTTCTTCTTCATCGTTTCATGTTTCCATATTTCCACGTTTCAACTTTTCCACCCTCTTTGGTCTTTCTTCACTTTGAAGCGAAATCCTAGGCAAGCTAAAATTGAAAGAATAGAAAATCCGTACAATGATTATTATCAACATAATGATGATAAATGCTTTGATAGCTATATTCTGTCAGCCAAACATCGCCTTGAGAATGTAGATCACAGGATAAGAGAGATATCATCCGAAGGTTTCATATTTAGTGGATTCCCCATCGATGATAGGGAAATTGAGGATCGCTGAAATGACTACCATCACGAAAAAAAACTGGCGGATCAGAAGTTTCATCAGATATCCCCTTACCATGATGATAATTCCTACTAGGAAACATAAGGCAAAGAAAATATACAATCCTATTTCGCCAAACGGGATGCTTGCATAACTGATAAGGAAAGAAAGGACAGGTGAACTTTCTGCGAATGACAGGGAGAAAAAAAACAATCCTCCAAGTATAGTCATCGTGATACCAAGCTTAAATTTATTGAGTACGATATGTTTGGTTTTTCTTTTTCTTCTTCTGACCACGGGAATATTTTAGGAAATTAAAAAACATAGTGCAATAATTGTTTTTAACTTTTTATCCCTTGTTTTCAACAAAAAAATAGAACAAGATTTCTGAGATAAAATAGCATGCAATGGAATATTTATCTTGTTTTTTTGAGACAAAAAGATATCTTAGTTATTCCCTTTTTATTCCTTATCCATGCAGATGAATTGCAAAACTTGCACGAAACAAACGGCTACGGGCTGATGTCCCTGTTCGTATGAGGGCTGTGAAAGAAAAGGGAGATGCTGTGACTGCATAGCCTATCATCGTCAGAAAGACCAGCTTCCTGCCTGTTATTTCACCAAGGAAGAAGAGAAAACGTATGATAGAAGTATAGAGCATTACAACCAATACCATAAATAATTTCTAATTTTTAATTTCTAATTTCTAATTGCAAGAAGATGGATCTCAAAAAAATAAGCCAAAAACGGCAGAAAAAGCGGAAAGAAAGCGACTTATATAAAGTCAAAGAAGATGCTTCCAAACCGAAATTTTATATTCTGGATATGTTTCCTTATCCGTCTGGCGCAGGATTGCACGTCTGACATCCCAAGGGATATATCGCGACCGATACCCTGGCGAGAAAAAAAATGCTGGAAGGATTCAATGTTCTGCATCCTATGGGGTTCGACACGTTTGGACTTGGGACGGAAAACTACGCGATAGAACACAAAATGAAACCACAAGTAGTGGCTAAACAGAATATAGATAACTATATCAAACAGCTTGAAATGTTTGGTACGACTTATGATCGGAGCAGATCCGTCAATACCGCCGATCCGAAATATTTTAAGCGAACGCAGCGAGTTTTTCTTCAGTTATTTAATCACTATTATGATGAACAAACGAAGAAAGCGATGCCAATTGAAGCACTAAAAAAACAGATGCAAGATGCATGATCCAAGATACAAGATATTGAGAAATATTTAAATTCACAACGTTTGGCGTATGTAGATTATAAGCCGATCAACCGATGTCCCAAGTGCATGACCTGATTAGCGAATGAAGATCTCGATGATGGAAAATGCGAGAGATGCGGCAGTGAAGTAGAGCAGAAACCCATGAAGCAGCGAGTATTGAGAATTACGAAATATGCTGAAAGGTTACTGGAATGATTGGATACCTTGAACCGGGAAGAATCTATGAAAGAATTGGAAAGGAATTGGATAGGAAAGTCTGAAGGTACTGAATTCCAAATGGTCATTGCGAGCGAAGCGAAGCAATCCACAAGTGAACAACTTAGTTTCAGCGTCTATACTACGCGTGTGGATACGGTATTCTGAATGTCATTTGTCGCTATCGCTCCTGAACATCCGCTCTTGAAACAAATGCAGAATTCAGAATGCAAAATTCAGAATTGGAAGGAAATCGAAGCATATCAAGAAGAAGCGAAACACAAGACACAACTCGAAAGAACAGAGCTTCAGAAAGATAAAACAGGGGTAAAAATAGAATGATTACGAGCTATCAATCCATTCAATAATGAAAAAGTGCCTATCTTCGTTGCTGATTATGTTTTAGCGAATTATGGTACGGGTGTGGTAATGGCCGTGCCTGCACATGATGAGAGAGATTTTGAATTTGCAAAGAAATATGATCTACCAATTACTCAAAGCATTATGCCTATAGAAGGAGTACCTCACTCTGATGCAGAACGCAGGCGTACTATTTCAGCAATCATACAAAGAAAATCAGATAATAAGTTTTTGTTCTTGAAGTGGAAAGAATTTTGACGAATTGCGCCTGTTGTAGGAGGAATAGAATGAGAGGAGGATGTCTTGATTGCAGCAGAAAGAGAGGTTTTGGAAGAAACAGGGTATACCGCAAAAGCCATCAAGAAAATCTGACGGCTATCCGAATCGAATTTTTTTGCTGACAATAAAAATATACGAAGACAAAGAATTGATCAACCTATTGTTTTGCAATTAGTTAATGATAAGCCCGCCAAGGTCGTTGCTGATGAACTAAAAAAGCATGAAGTTATCTGGCTAACGTATGATGAAGCTGTAGCACAAACGACACATAAAGATAACCTTCTTTGATTGACAGCTTTCGTAAAGTGAGAAACGGCTTTTTGTGAATATGGCAGGGTGATTGATTCTTGAGAATTTACCTGATTACCAAGCGATAAAGCCATTCCTGCTATACAAGCACGATTGGAAAAGAAATGAATCGGAGGAAAAAAGATAAATTACAAAATGCAGGATCGAGTATTCAGTAGACAGAGATATTGGTGAGAACCTTTCCCAATCCTGCGGATTGGAGATGGAGAGGTGGAAACATTGAAAGATGGAAAAATTGAAAATTGAAAATTGATTCCAATTCCGCTCGATGAAAATCAGCTTCCCTTGACCTTGCCGGATGTAGAGAATTATGCTCCTACGGGAACCGTAGAATGACCGCTTGCGAATATTACAGATCGAGTGAATGTAACGTTGAAAGATGGTACGAAGGCAAAACGCGAAACCAATACCATGCCCTGACGAGCAGGTAGTTCGCGATACTGGCTCAGATATATGGATGTGAATAATGATAAAGCATTGGTAGGAAAAGAGAAAGAAAACTACCGGGGCAATGTAGATGTCTATGTCGGCGGTGCAGAACATATCACCAGACATATGATCTACGGCAGATTTTGGCAGAAATTTCTTTTTGATATCGGCGCAATTTCTCATGAAGAACCGTTTCAAGAATATCATTATGTAGGATTGATCATGGGAGAAGATGGCAGAAAAATGTCCAAGAGACGAGGAAATGTCGTCAATCCCGATGATATCATCAACCAGTTCTGAGCTGATACTTTGAGGACTTATGAATTATTTATGGGGCCCTTTGAACAAGCAATTGCATGGAATACAGCAGGAATTTCTGGAACGAAAAAATTTCTAGATAAAGTACAAAATCTTTTGGGAAAGATACATAATCTGTCCTCCGGCGTCTACCCCGCACCAAGCGGGGCAAAGGAGGTGTCGAACGAACGTAAGACGGAGGATTCTAAGGAAACTTTAATATTACTTCATCAGTCTATCAAAAAATTAACGGAGAATATAGATGAATTCAAATTCAATACAGCCATTTCTCAGCTCATGATCCTGACGAATCACCTAACAGATAACTGAACCATATCACGTTCTACCTTTGAAACTTTAGTTATCTTGCTTTCTCCTTTCGCGCCGCATTTGGCGGAAGAGCTTTGGGAACAATTGGGGAATGAATATTCGATATTCACCAAAGCGAAGTGGCCAACATACGATGAGAAATATTTAGTCGCTGATACGCTAACCATTGCTGTACAAATAAATGGTAAAGTCAGATGAACGATTACTATCAGTCAAGATGCCAATGAAAGCGAAGCTATGAAACTTGCTCAAGCTGACACAAAAATAGCTGGATGGATTACTGGCGAACCGAAGAAAGTGATTTATGTGAAAGGAAAAATTTTAAATATTGTGGTTTAGCCTAAAGCTATAAGCTCAAAGCTTAAAGCCCTTTAATTTCTGATTAATGTGTTATGGCAATATTGGAAAATATAGAAGTTTGGAAAAAATCCGTTCAATTAGGAAAAGACATTTATGCTATTTGTAGAAATACACCTCAAATAAAAAACGATTTTGGCATTAGAGATCAGCTGCAAAGAAGTGCTGTAAGTATTGCTAGCAATATAGCAGAATGAAATGATAGAGAGAGTGATAAAGAATATGCAAGATTTTTGTATATTGCTAGATGAAGTTGTAGTGAGCTCAAAACTCAATTATATATTATAGAAGAATATTTAGATCCAAAAGACTTAGAAAACTCTATTACAAAAATAATCGAGATACATAAAATGTTAAATGGTCTAATTAAAACAATAAAAACAAATATATAAAACGATATTATGCTTTAATCTTTAGGCTTTGAACATTAAGCTAATCTTATTTTTAGGCTTTAAGCATTAGGCTTTGAGCATTAAGCTTATTTCATGAAAAACATCCTTATCGTGGATAATGAAAGTCTGCACACGAAAGAAATCACTGCGTTATTCCCAGGTCAGAATATTACTTTTTGCAAATACAATAAAATTCCCGATACCAAGAACTATGATCTTATCATTTTATCCTGATGATCACATTACAGTGTTTTGCATATACCATCTCATTACCAAAAAGAAATAGCGCTCATAAAAAATACAAAAATTCCGATCTTATGAATTTGTCTCGGGTGTCAGCTGATTGCCCATGTCTTTGGATCTCAACTCACGAAAATGCCAGAGAAGCTCGTGAAAGAAATTGAGGTCAGAAATGGATTGGATAAAAAGGAATATAAGGTATTTGAATCGCATAAATACGCCATAACGGCTTTATGATCTGCATTGAAAGGAGTAGCAAAATCCAGGTATGGCTATGAAATTATTCGTCACACAACCAAACCGATACGATGATTCCAATTTCATCCTGAAGTGGATATGACTCATACGCAAGGGAAAAAAATACTCCAAGAAATAATGGACAGTATATTTTAGTTTTCATCCTTTAACTTATTCGATATGTGCTGAATTTTCGGTTATCAAGGCAAAAATCACGATGCGCAAAAAATCTTAGTCCACGGACTTGAAAGACTGGAATACCGCGGATATGATTCAGCAGGTTTGTTGGTAGGAAATAAAAAAGGAGAAATTAAGCTCATCAAAGCGGTAGGAAAAGTTTCCCATCTAGCAAATAAAGTCGCTAAAGAAATATCTGACAAAGAACATTATACGTTCTGAATCGCCCATACACGTCGGGCTACTCACGGCGGCGTGACTGAAGAAAACACACACCCTCATCACGATATGAACAAGCATTTCTATCTCGTGCACAATGGAATCATTGAAAATTATCATAAATTGAAACAAGATTTATTAGTAAAGTGATATACCTTTTATGGTGAGACAGATAGTGAAATAGTCGCTAATCTCCTGGAAGATAATTGGACAGGAAATTTTATGGAGACCGTCGAAAAGGTATTATGAATGATCAGATGAGCATATGCATTATTGATCGTCTCAACGTATGCGCCAGATGAAATTATTGCGGTGAAATTATGAAGTCCACTCCTCTTTGCCTATACGTGAAAAGATGAATTTTTCTTTTCTTCAGATAAACAAGCGCTTGCTGGTTATGCGGACAAATTGATCTATCTGGATGACGGCGATATCGTCCATCTCAAGTGACAGGACTATCAGATCAAATCAAACGGCATCTCCATGGAAAGAAAGATCGAAGATATGGATTTAGCATCTTTGGAATCATCCAAAGGCGACTACAAGCATTTTATGTTGAAAGAAATTTTTGAACAGCCAAATATCATCAGAAGGATTTTTAAGTGAAGAGTGGACTTCAATCAGAATTTTCTCAAGTGAGAAGCATTCCATGGCATGCAGGATGAGCATTTCAAGAAAATAGTTTTCGTAGGATGTGGAACGAGTTATAACGCATGATGTCTATGAACCTATCGAATGGAAAATCTTGCGGGAATGGATTCTAGCTGTGAGATTTCCAGTGAATATGAATATAAAAATATTAAAGTGAATGATGATACCTTATATGTTTTCATTTCACAATCCGGTGAAACTGCAGATAGTATAGAGGTGTTGAAAATAATCAAACAGAAGGGCTGACATACGTTTTGAATAGTGAATGTCGTAGGCTCAACCATTTCACGTCTTACTGATCATGGATTATTCACGAGATGTGGAGCAGAAATCTGAGTAGCTTCCACGAAAGCCTTTACCGCACAGATTACCTGCATTCTCCTCTTGGCTTTATATCTCGGACAAAAGAGATGATTAAGTAAAGCAAAATATGATAAGGTGATGAGAGAGCTCAGTAAGGTACCCGTGATGATAGAGGACATCTTAGCAGACACTGCAAATATTAGGAAGATAGCCCAAGAAATAACTCAGTATAAAAATTTTTTCTTCCTCGGTAGACATTATCAGCTTCCTATCGCGAGAGAAAGTAGTCTGAAATTGAAAGAAATCACGTATCTGCATTCAGAGAGTTATCCGAGTGGAGAATTGAAACATGGACCACTTGCCTTGATAGAGGCGTCAATTCCAAGCGTATTGTTTACACCCAACGATCTGATGTTTGAAAAAAACATTTCCTCCATCCAGGAGATCAAAGCAAGGGATGGGAAAGTGATAACAATCTCTGACAAGGATATCCATAATGCTGATCGGAACATCCAAGTCCCTTCAACTATAGATGAGATTTATCCCTTTCTGACAGCTGTTGCAGGACAGCTCTTGGCATATCATGTAGCTGACATCCTGGGAAAAGACATTGATAAACCAAGGAATTTAGCTAAAAGCGTCACAGTAAAATAAAATGATGGAAAAATGGAAAGGTGGAAAAGTGGAAAGGTACTAGAGAAAATTATCATATTTCCACGCCTGCCTGCCGGTAGGCAGGTTTCAATGTTTCAACATTTCCATTACTTCTCTAGAAGGAAGGTTGGCAGAGTGGTCTAATGCGCACCGTTGGAAACGGTGTGTCCGGGCAACTGGACCGCAAGTTCGAATCTTGTGCCTTCCGAATTTACTTCTTTAAAATAATAACATAGAAAACGATCAACATAGTTTTGAAAAAGTTATACCGACAGCATGGATGGTAGCTTATCGTAGGACTTTTACTGATATACCTTATTCGGCGGAGATTTTTGAAATACTGGAAAAAATCAGAAAGAGGAATGACTATGAAGCTATCCCTTCCGATCTCAAGAAACCTGAATTAGCTCCACAGTTTGAGGCAAGACATAAGCTAATAGATAAACTGATTTATCAAACTCATTCGGATCAGATATTAGAGCTTGCTTCTGGCTTTTCTTCGCGTGGCTTATCTATGTCTAGAGAAAATAATTTTCATTATGTAGAGCTTGATTTGCCGACAGTAGTAAAAGAAAAAGAACAGATCATTAAAGAAATTGCGAAAGAGAAAGGATTTGAAGTACCTAGCAATTTACATTTTGAGGCTGGGAATGTTTTGGATTTTAAAAGTTTTGAAACAGCAGTTAAATATTTTGATACATCAAAGCCTCTGATTATAATAAATGAAGGTCTGCTTCGTTACTTAACCAAAGACGAAAAAGCAAAAGTCGCTCAGCATATACATAAAATCTTAGAAGAATTTGGCGGGGTTTGGATAACATCCGATATCTCTTTGAGAAAAATATTCAGTAAAGAAAATAAGGTCATGAACGATCATGTAAAAAAAATATCAAAATTAACTGGCAAAGATATCTTTAGCAATCGTTTTGAGACGGAAGAAGAGGCCAAAAAATTCTTTGAGGATCTTGGGTTCTCTATCGAAAGACATCGTTTTATGGAGGTGTATGATGATTTAATTTCTCCCAAGAGATTACATCTTTCGCAGCAACAAGTTAAGGACGTAGTTGAAGATGCTGTGGTCTATGTTATGAGGCCTACAGACACTATTATTGCACAGTAAGCGGTGATCCACCTACAGTACTGTACTCTAAAACCAATCTAAAAACCATAGCAATTGAACTATGGTTTTTTTTATTTATATGGAATCATGATATCTATTTCTTTCTGTTATAACGTCGATTATAAAAGAACGAAAGACCTACTGCTAATGCAGGAAGCGCGATGATAAGTGGTGTCAAAATCAAATAATAGGGCGGTGTTCCTCCAGTAAATCATCCTATTCTCTGTATCATTTCTATGATATTTATGATGGCATATCGTAGTCCAAATGCGGTGAATGCGATAGCTCCGACCAGCGGATATTTTTTCCGGCTGAGGATGAGAGTGATGAGCAGGATCCATGTCGGGATAAGATGCATGAATAAGCCTACTACGGTCTGCCGAAAGGTATAGCCATTTCAGAAAATATCCAATGCGAAGATACTGATAAAGAGCATAAGGATAATTGCTACGATTCTGGGAAATCGGTAAAAAAAACCGTGATTGAGAGATTGAGGATTGAGAGATTGAGAATTTTGGAATGTTGGTTTTTTAGGCATAAACAAAGGAAAAAAATAAAATTATGATATCTTTTTTCTAAGGAGTAAATATGCGCTTCCGCCGATAAGGACAGTGGCGAATTGCATGATGCCCATCGCGGTAAGAAATATTTTTGGCAAGAGTGCACTGTGAAATAATAGGAAAGCGACTAAAAATAAGAACAACACCTTGACGACTGATCAGGTCAAGATACCCAGTCGCTGTCTGGAAAAATGGCTCACTGCGTACATCAGGATCAAATTTCCTATCCAGATTGCTGGCATCATATAGACCAAGAAAATCGTGAATGGTCAGAATATTACCCCATGGAGCACCGCTGCGATACTTGGCAGGAATGCTAGTGGCCAAGCTTTGGATCGAGACAGTTTCCCTGTTGCTCAGATGAGGAAAAAGTTTACCAAGCTTCCGACGAGTAATTGCGGTCACGAAAGGAATAGGGGTAAACAAAAAAGAATGCTGACAAATAGCAAGGTTTGGTTTGTCTGCGTCAGGTGAAGTTTACGGATGGCGTGGGTAATAGTTTGCATAGTATTTTTCTATGATAAAATATGTTCTCATTTCTTTATGCTTTAAGCTTTAGGCTTTTAGCTTTAGGCTTTAGGCTTTTAGCTTTAAGCTTTTAGCTTTAGGCTTTAGGCTTTTAGCTTTAAGCTATTTTACAGACTGCCTTTCTCTTTTCAATCTCAAACAACGAAAAAGACAATCAGGTAAACCGACTGCCTTTTCTTACATAGATCTTTGTAATAACATGGTGATTAATTTACCAAGAGCAAGTTTTTTCTCTTTCTCTTGTTTCCTTTTTTCTTCAATAGCAGATTTATGATTTACTATAGACTGCTGTATTGAAGTTTTCGTTAGTTTTAATACTCCTGACTTTGTCCTGCATGGATATACAGGAACAACTGCCGTTTCTATTCTAACCTCTGAAATCATGGATGCCGCAGCACCAGCGCAAAATGTTTTATGAGGAATTGGGCCTATAAGGATTGCTTCCACTTTTTTCCCTGTTGCCTTAGCAAAGGAAAATCTTGATTTGATGTGCTGTTCCTTATATACAAACCAACATTTTGCATGTTCGTATTCTGCATTAACTATCTCATACACGATCTTCTTTGGTACAGCAAGACGGCCTACGAAAATAAACACTTTCCCTTTCATAGCCTTTTTGTTTAAGTTTATTTACTTATATTTATTCTATATCAAAAGTCAATACCTATAAAAGTTGTTATTCGCTTAGTTGATTTTCCGTGCTAAGTATGTATTATGTTTCTGTTTTATTTTCTATGGGCTACCTATGCTTATCATATGAATTACGTGAACTATCGGAGCGTGAAAAGGGACGGTCGTGGAGTACTTGATCCAGAAGTATGGCTTTCAGCATTTTTCTGTGAGAGCATATTTAATTCACAAAATTGAGAAGAGATGATTGGAAGTGAATAGAGATAGTATGGTCTTCATAGGCAATGAGCTCCGTGAAAAATATGGAGCGTGATTTATCGCCGAAGAATTGTACGAACAAGCAAAAGGATTATGAAAAAATGGAACCCCGCAGAACTGAGGGGCCATCATTGAAAGCTTAAGGACGGTTGGTGAGATCCAGTCACTGAAAGCGAAGTGACCATTTTATCTCTTTGCTGTGGATGCAGATCCCTCGTTGAGATACGAAAGAATCACGTCCAGAGCAAACGAAACCGACCATATTTCCTATCCAGTGTTTATTTCCAACGAAGAAAGAGAAATGCAATCTGACGATCCAAATAAGCAGAATATTAGGAAATGCATCGCATTGGCTGATCATATATTTATGAATAATGGGACGATGGAGGAATTACATCAGCAAGTCGATGAGGTGATGAAGAAAATATCATAATTGTGTCCTCCTTTGTGAAGGAGAGCCTGTCCCGGACCACCGGGAGGGACCACGATAGTGGTGGATGATTTGTAAATCCCCTCCCTTCGGGTATCCCCTTTACAAAGGGGAACAGTTCTTTTTTATCTTTTTAATTTTACAATGAGAATCCCCATTTGAATAAGCAATAGACACATTCATCTCTCTCACGTTGATGTAGAGAAACTTTTTGGCAAAGGATATCAATTGACCAAACTCAGAGATATTACTCAGCCTGGACAATATGCCTGCAATGAAACGGTAACGCTTTCCGGACCTGTGGGAAAAATAGAACACGTCAGAGTTGTCGGACCGACCAGGAAAGAAACTCAGGGGGAAATCCTTATGTGAGATAATTTTGTGTTAGGTACGAATGCACCGGTCAGGGTTTCTGGAGGAGATATGAAAGATGCTGAAGGCATCACGGTTCTCTGACCTGTCGGAGAGGTGTATGTATCCCACGGTCTGATCGTGGCTCAGAGACACCTGCATTGCACTACAACTGAAGCGAAGGAATTGGGTATCAAGAATGGAGCCATGATTAAGATAAAAATTCCTGGCCAAAGGGGACTGCTATTTGAAAATGTCGCCATCAGAGCAAAAGATGATTATGCACTGGACTTCCATGTAGATATCGAGGAGGCAAATGCTGCTGGCTTAGTTCCAGGGAGTCGATGAGAGATAGTGGAATAATATGTTAACTTTTGTTTTAAGTTTTGAGTGTTAAGTTTTGAATAAAAAAGTACCACAACTTAAAACTTAGAACTTAACACTTAACACAATCTTTAATTTATTTCAAAACATATGTCATTATTTCCATTGTTCAACAAAGAAAAGAAATATACGCTGGTCATCTCCTGATGAGGGACGAGAGGATTTTATGCATTGGGGGTATTGAAATGACTGGAGGAACTATGATTCAAAGACAAAATCCAAGCGATATATGGAGTAAGTGCTTGAGCGATTGTAGGCGCTTATCGGGCTGCCGGCTATTCCGCCAAGGAGATCTATGATATGTTTCGGGGAATCAATCCCTTTGGAATCACGTCCATAAATATCTTTTCCAAAGAGAGTTTATTGAAACTCAATTATTTTGAAAAAAAGTTTACTAGTGATCTACCGCAAAGAATTACTGATCTCAAAATAAAGACCTTTATCTGAACTACTGATGCAAAGATAGGTAAATTCTTATTGTTCGACAAAGGAGATCTCACGCCTATTCTCCTTGGTAGTATGTCTATACCAGGATTATTCCCGGTTGTGCATTATCGTGATTATATCCTTATGGATGGAGGCGCAACAAATAATTTCCCGGTTGATATGGCGAAGAAAAAATATCCGAATGACGAGATTATCGGCATAGCACTTAACAAATTTCAAGAACATCAGAAAATAAAAAACATATTTGATGCATTATCTATCTCTTTCGAAATCCTTCTGAGACATCAGACTATAGAAAATATGGGGAGTGTGAAATATCTCTTTTACAAAAATCTTCCTCTCAAAGTCCTGGATACGAACAAAAAAAATATGCACAAAGCATATCTCGAAGGATATCATGATTGTTTGAAACACTTTAGATAAGGTGGAAATATGGAAGAGTGGAAATGTGGAAAAGTTGTCATTCCGGCGTTAAGGTCCGCCTAGGCGGACTGCGGCCGGAATCTAATCGGTTTATGTATAAGATCAACACTATAAACTCTGAACTATAAACTATTTCCTTATTTCACAATGCTGGACATATTTGCTTGCAATATTTTTCATTTTTTCCAATTCTTCATCATCAAATGGCTGTCATCAGAAATTAGGATCCAAAGTATTCCCTCCGACATAATTTTGTAAATAATAGTGCTTTGCGCCTCTGATATACTGAGCCATCAATTCCAGATCTTCCAACGTGTGCATACCCTTGATGATGGTAGTCCTGTATTCATAGTCTATATTTCCTTCCAAAAGAATCTGGAGTAATTTTTGGTAACTGTAAAAGAAATCATCAGGTTGTACGATACCTACCGCTTCACTGTATTTGTGCAACGCATGTTTGAGATCTACCGCCACATAATCCAGAATCCCATCCTGGATCATCCTTTTTACCATCAGATAATCTCTGCCATTGGTATCCAGCTTAACTAAAAATCCCATCTCTTTGATCCTCTTGGCGAAGTCGTAGAGGTCTGGATATAAGGTAGGTTCTCCTCAGCAAATACTGACGCCATCCAATAATCCCTTCCTGCTTTCCAGAAAGTTGAGAAATACCGATTCGGGAATCAGATCGTTTTGAAACAGCATCATTTTTTCCGGCAGGACGCATTCAGGATTATGACAGAAATGGCAGCGAAAATTGCATCATTGAGTAAAAACCACACAGGCCAATTTTCCTGGATAGTCTATCATTGACGACTGCTGAATTCCTGCAATTTTCACGTATCGGATTTAGAAGATTAAAAATGATGTACCCTCTTTACTTAAAGAGGGGGGACCCGATAGGGTGGGAGATTTTCTTTAACAAAATCCTCCGCCCGCCTAGGCGGCACCCCCTTTCCTTAAAGGGGGGACTTTATTTTTTTAATTTGAAATTCCATTTCTTATCTGCCCATTCTCCTGCATAATCTATGCCTTTTCTTTTCGTTGTGGTATATTTCTTAACTATTACTCCCCTATCTTCAATCCATAATCACGTCTTTCTGCTGGCTGGCTTGGCATTGTACTTCTTGTCTATATGTAACGTTTTAGTTATTTTTCAAGGTCAGTTTAATACAGTGACGTGTGACGTGTTACTGGTGACGAGTTTCCTTTTTTTTCTCGTAACTCCTCACTCTGCACTCTGTACTGCTCTGATAAGAGCCGCCGAAGGATAGTTGCCTGGTCCTGTTACAATATTTAACATCCAGTACATTCCATAGCATAGATAGATATACCAACATCCTGGCGGACCGAACATGGGTGCGTTTCTCCTTGTCTTGCCAAATCTCGCATGACACGCTTGGTCTTCCTCTCCGTCATAGGCTTCAACCTCCGTAATCATATATGCAATCTCTTTTGCTCATTTTTTTATCACCAGATATTTGCCGAGCAAGTCAGGACAAATTTCTAATACCGGACGATCAAAGAATTTTTGAGATGCAACCTTTTTCATGGAGCAACACATTGGGAATAAATTATATCGTATATCAAAGCTCCTTCAGCATCTCCATGATGGCGCTCAAGGGGATTCCCATCATCACATTCATAGGATTGCCGACTATGGTATCTATAAAGGTCATGCTATAATAATTGGATGGATCGAACCCATGGGCATGGGTCTTATACTTTTCATCGCAATTATCCAAATATTTATTTATCTCACTATCGCTGTATTTTCTCATAGTATTGTCTGTTTGTACGCATCTGGAAAGTGTTTTTCCTGTAGTTATATCTATCATATGTACCCCGCTATAAAAAGAGAATGTATTGCCCGCCATCGCCTGTAATCTTGCGAATCACTCCTCTCTTGATGTCGGCTTTTCCAATATCTTGCCATCAAAATAGCCTACAGAATCAAATCAGATCACGATTCCTGTTTTGTGGTTTTGAGCGACGGATTCTGCTTTGAGTCTCGCGAGATGCTTCGTTAATTCTTCAGGATTTGTAGGTCTCTCTGTAGCATATTCGTCTACATTACTTCATTCGCCAACAAAGTGCAATCATAGCTTTTTGAAAATTTCAAGTCTATAAGGAGACGTGGTTGCTAGGATAATATCCTTGTTTTGTGAGATACCCTCTTGCTGATTTTCCATAAGGTAAATAGACAGAAAAATAAAAAACTATGTGATCTGACTCAGATCTCAATTGAGAATAATTGGCTGCATGGCTTTAAGTTCATCAATAATATAAGGCTGATCGGGAATGTTATTCAGTAAAAAAATCTTCTTCCCAAGTACATGTGCATATCCCAGCTCCAAGAATGTATTTGATCCTATATAATCTTTAATTCATCTCTTCTCAAAATTACAAACAATAATCGCATCAGACTCTGCAATAAAATCGTAATACATTTTGATAAAGTTATGTTGCTTTTTCGCCTCAGAGTGTTCAGATTTAATCAATGCTTCCAACTCTGGAGCTTCTCATCTTGCTAGTCTTTCTGTTCGTTCATCAATCAATGGCTGATGACCAAGAACAATAAGTTGCTTCTTAATATCCACCTTTCCTTCCCTAAAAGTTGAACTTCCGCAGATGGTAATTTTCATGATTATTGAATAAGAGATAAATCACCATTGAGAATAATCGGCTGCATTAGTTTAATTTCTTGTACATATCTTATTTCTTCAGCACTAGGGATAGGATTGAGGATAAATATTTTTTTCTTCAGATAACAGGCGATGCCCATTTCTAATAAGGTTGCTCATCCTATATATCCCTTGATATTATTTTTCTCAATGTTGACGACAAGAATACCATCGCTTTGTGCGATATTATCATAATGCCCCAACATCCCTTGTCTTGCAAAATCAGGCTCATGATGCCAATCATTAGATCTTCCTGTAGTAAATGTCTCTGCTTCTAGAGGGACAATTGTCGTGTGTCCATGTTCTTGTAATTTTTTCTCTGCATCCATTATTTCTTTTGCAAAGGCCAAACTTCCACAAAGAGCAATTTTCATGATTATTTCGTCAGTAAATAAATGTTTACAATTCTCATCTAAATTCCTTCACTTCATCCTCCATTTCTACTTGATCTTTTTCTATAGCAATGATGGTTTTGGATTTTTGGATAGCGAAATATTTAATTGACTTATTCAATCACTTAGCAATTTGAATCTCTGCTAAAACGCCGTTGGATATAGGTCCAAACACTCGTATTTCATCAGATTTTAAAACAACATTATTGTTAGCTTCTCTTACTAGATCTCTATCTATCGTATCTAGAAAGAAATAATCAAAAAGCATAAAAGGATTTAAAGGTACGCCTCATTGTTCCAAAACAAATTTGGAAATATGTTGTCTAAAATAAAAGAGATGTTTGGATGTCGCCGTATACACAAGGGGCTTTTGTTCTTTGAGATTAAGTGCTTGATGAGAAAATCAGTCAGTCATTTTTGGATTTATTTATATAAAAGCTTTCCCAGTAAATAAAAAGTAAGGTTTTGAAGGACAGAATTTTTATTTATGTTTCTCTGCCTTGTCACTTTACCTTATCACATAATTGTCCAAATATTTATATGTTTTCATATTTCAATAGAGATTGCTTCGCTATGCTCGCAATGACAATTTTTTTATAAAAAACTCCATCACTGTTCACTATTCACTATTCACTATACACCTGCCTACCGGCAGGCAGGCTCTTAACTATCCTGACAAGGGCAAGCAGCGATGCTGAATTTCCTGATGAATTCTGAGTTATTGGTCTTCTCTTCATCGAAATACTTTCTGCTGTAAAATTCTGACTTCTTCCCAACGTTAAAATTATTGACGGGTCTGAGATACCCCATTACGCGGGTAAATACCTGACAAGGAGTTCTCTGAATCTCTTCTCCTTTTTTGTTGTAGAAGGTCATTTGCTTAAGGGATTATGATGTAAAGAGGCATATTGTCACAGGTTGTCACACAGTCCGCTAAAACGGCCCGCCACATATTGCCACACGTTGTTATTTTAGTTTTTCTTTAAAAAATTCTAAATTAACCATCTGAGGCTACCTGTGGCTATCTGAGGCCACCTGAGGCAATTTTTATTCTACGATTTTACTATCTGCTAATTTCTTCAATTTCTCCTTATCAGAAGTATATTTCGTTCTGGTTTCCATATTAAATTCATCGCCGACATAGCCAAGCTCTTTATCACATTTGGGACAGAAATCATGTTCTCCCGCCACATAACCATGTTTAGGACAGATAGAGAAGACGGGGGAAATCGTGATATAGGGCAGCTGATAATTGGCGATAACTTTTTTCACAAGATTTTTACATGCTTTAGCGCTGGAAAGTCTTTCTCCCATGTAAAGATGAAGAACTGTTCCTCAGGTATATTTGCATTGCAGTTCATTTTGCTGTTCTAATGCTTCAAAAGGATCGTCTGTGTATCCTACCGGAAGCTGAGTGGAATTGGTATAATAGGGTGCATCATGTGTCCCTGCCTGAATGATATTTGGAATCTGTTTCTGATCTTCTTTGGCAAATCTCGTGGTAGTGCCTTCAGCCGGCGTCGCTTCTAAATTGTAGAGATTACCTGTCTCCTCTTGGAATTCTTTGAGTGTATCTCTCATAAAGTCCAATATTTCCATAGCTAATTTTTTTCCTTCATCAGTAGCGATATCTTCTTTGCCGTTGGTGAAATTGAGGATTGCTTCGTTCATGCCATTGAGACCGATGGTAGAGAAGTGGTTTCTGAATGAATGGAGATATCTTTTGGTATACGGATATAATCCTGCATCCAACCATCTTGTAATCTCTTTTCTTTTGAGTTCAAGAGATGTTTTGGCTAAGTTCATAAGGCTGCGTATTTGTGCTTTGGCACCAGCCATATCTCATTTGAAATTATATCCAATCCTGGCCATATTCAAAGTCACTACTCCCACAGATCCAGTCATCTCTGCCGATCAGAAAAGTCCTCCTCATCTTTTCTCCAGAGCTTTGAGATCCAACTGCAATCTACAGCACATAGATCTGACTGCTCCTGGTTTGTAAGCATCGGGGTTCTCTACTTTAGTCACTTTCCCGTTTTTGTCTTTGACGACTTTGAATTGCGATCCTACGAAGTTTTGGAAATAAGGTATTCCATATTTGGCGGTCATTTCAAAAAGCATATCTACATCCGTATCTTCTCGTGGAAAATCTTCTGTGATATTATAGGTAGGGATAGGGAAAGTAAATACCGATCCAGATGAATCTCCAGTGGTATATACTTCGATCAGCACTCTATTGATGAGTTTCATTTCGTCTTCCAGTTCGCTGAATTTCTTGTAATAGTAGCCTTTTTCTATCCCTCCAAGCATCAGTGATTTATCTTTCAAGTCTTCTGGACATTTCCGATCCAAGGTGATATTGGTAAACGGCGTCTGGGTTCCCCGACGTGAGGGGACATTGAGACCGAAGATAAAATTCTGCATCTGTTGTGTCACGTATTTGTGTGTATTGCTATCAATATATTCTTTTTTAGCTTCTTCACTGGCAAAACTTGCATTAAGCTCCTTGAATTGCTGCTCAAGTTCCATCTTGTATTTATGCACGAAAGGAGCTAAATAAGTATCGAAAGAAGAGAATGCCTGTGCTCCTGCCCATTCGTTTTGGAGCGTACCGAAAAAATTGATCATCTGATTGACTGCTGATTGGAGGTTTTTGGGAGGGGCGGATTGCACTCTATTGTCCAAACCATTGAATCCTTCTTCTAATAATTGCCTCAAACTTCGTCCTGCACAGTATCCTGCAAAGAATCAGAGATCATGGATATGATAATCTCCGTTTCTATGTGCATTACCTACCTCACTTGGATAGACGTGAGAAAGCCGATAATTGGCTGTCAGTTTCCCAAATCCATTGAGGATCAGTCATCACAGAGAGAATCACTGGTTAGCGTTTTCGTTTACTCTCCAGTCACTCTGATCCAGATATTCGTCCATAGTTTTTTCTACTTCAATCACGACTTTTTCTTGGGATCTTGATTCAGCTCTTTTTTGTCTGTAAATAATAAATGCTTTGGCTACCGTATCATGACCTTCCTTGACTAAGATTTGCTCCACAGTATCCTGGATAGTTTCTATATCGGGAATCTCTTTGCCGACTTTTTTTTCTACTTCTTTGCCGACTTTTTTGGCTAAGTTTGCAACTTGAGAAAAATCTTCTCCGCCAACCGCTTCTATCGCTTTTTTGATAGCTATCTCTATTCTGCTGATATCAAAATCGATAATCGCTCAATTCCTTTTTCTGATTTTGTAAATTGCCATAAAAAATGAATTTAAAATTTAAAATTTAAAATTTAGAATACAAAACAGAACTGATTTTTGATACATGATACACGATGCATGTTGCAAGATTTTACTAAATCATGAATATTGAATCATATATCTTGAATCTAAGTTGATATTTACATTTTCTCATTATAATACAATATATAGTGTTTCTATCACCAGGGTAGCCACTATATATAGTATTACACTAGCATTTCAACAGAAAAATCATTAAAAAAAATTTGACTAAAAAATACGTTCTGATTTGCTATTTTTGATGAATTTTTTTACCAGGCAGGATTCTAGGATTGACAGAATTCGTTTAATTGGTAATCGAGTAATCGGTAGTCGGGTTAATCGGAAATCGGCTCATGACTAAACCACTAACGATTAACGACTCTAACCACCATTTTAAAAAAATACAGCCCATCCCTGAACCGTATTTCTTTATGTGAAATGTAAGTACTCCGTGAAGCCATTCAGCATATATTCTTTACTCCACCTCACGTAAATTTTTGAGAAATTGAGGAGTGAGGTATGGATTCTGTAATGTTTTTTGTCTTTCCTTTACTTCTTCATCATCAATCATTCCTGCTTCATATGCTGCGAGGATGATAATGGCCTGGTCTTGGAATTGAGTCCCTCATGAATACCCAAGAACCATATATCTGCCCTCATACTCTATTTCTACAGCGCCCTTTATTCCAAATTTAGTGTCCTCACTATATTGTACACTGTTATCTGTGGTGGGCTTTTTGTAATTTGCCGCAACTATGGATAACACTTTCATAAGCGAATATCTCTGATATTTGATTGCTTTGGTCAATGCAGTCCCTTGTGATGTTACAAAGCCATTGTCCACTTTATCCAAAATATCTCCTGCCCCTATTTGACGTCTTTCTGTGAAGTCATCATCTATGGCAACAGTTGCAAAACCCGCCACTCTACTTCCGTCATATGGTTGTTCTGGCATTTTATCTGGTGATTGACTACCTAATTTTATAAATTTTTGGAGTATCCTTTCTGTCTTCTGGAAAAAAAGATCTATTTTGCTCTTCACTGTTTCATTGTTGGAATGTATATTGTGTTTCGCATATATCTTTTCCTTTGATGAAAAATCATGTTCTGACATTAGAATCCCAAACATATCTAAGTCTCATTTCTCTAGGTTGAGTTGATGCACATTAGCAGCAAGCAATTTTCGTTCCCGATTTTCTAATGCCGTTTGATCATGATAATATTTATTCCATAATTTGTTTGCTTCTGATAAAGAGATATGATCTTCCAAAGCATCTACCATATTTCTATCTGTATCTGTTCTTGTTTTCTGGTTGGGCTTAGCTCTGGAAGCGTTACTAATTTTTTCTTTATCTGCCATATGTGTTTTTAAAGTGGTAAAAGTGTTGCATATATTATACTTATTTGGCTTTATTTGTCAATCCTATTAGTGGTGCAACTTTACCTATTCTCCATATCAAAAAAGCCCATCCTCGATGGACAGACTTTCTATGAATGAGATCTGGATTGCTTCTCCGCAGCGGCGGATCGCAATGACCATCAAAAAAACTCCCTCATTGTTCATTCTTAATTCTTAATTATTCATTCCCTTCCTATATATTCTTAAACTTATACAATTCCAATCCATTGATCATTCCTGACTTTTCGTCGGTGAGCGATTCGGTAGCCTGCATAATAATGATTTTGTCATCTAGAGAAATATTACCTTTGAAGATGATTCTGATCATTTCTTTCCCAACTCTCTTGAGGTTTTCGTAACTGAATGACTGAGAAATTTTGTATCCTCTTACCCCTCGAAGCATATTGAGATATCTATACGTCTCATCATTTTTGGTAAACGCAATGACAGGAACCCTAGGAGCCAATGAAGAAAGTCTGGCCGCAGAATAACCGTTTTCCGTATAGGAAACTACGGCTCTGACTGCTACCTCCTTGGTAGCCCTATTGGCATTGAAGATGATATAATCTCTGACCATAAAGTCGTTATTTTCATAGAAACGGGCTGCTTCCTTATCATGAAGCTTCAATTCATATGTATCCAATACTTCTGCAAGCTGAGTGATGAACTCGAGCGGATCGTCTTCGTGAAGCATGGTATCTATCATATATGCATCGGCTCCAAGCGCACAAAATTTCTTTGCCTGTCATTCGTTGATGAGCATATATTCTTTGCCATCAAATTTTCCTGCAAATGTGACGATGATTGGCTTTCCTATTTTTTTGCATTCTTGGATCAATGTTTCTTCGGAAATCTTCATTTCTTTGAGCAGCTTCTCTATCTTATCAAAGATCAGAATCACACCATCCGCTGCATCCAAAATTTCCTTGAAATGCTGGAGAGATTCTTTGGTTTCTATTTTCGCCAGGATTTTCATCTTCTCGACATGTTTGGTCGCAAGAAATTGTTTGAGCTCGTGGATGTCATTCTTGGATTTAGTCAGCGAACAGGCGATGACATGGATGCCATATTCCAATCACCACAAAATATCTTTTTTGTCCCTGTCGCCTAGGAAAGGGATATTGAGATCGTAACCTGGGAAAAACACTCTATCAAACTGCACAATCCGACCGCCTGTCAGTACTTCTGCGATGACGCTTGTCTCATTGATAGTCTTAATTTTGATCACCACTCCGCTCTGCTGGAATTTGAGCTGCTGACCAATTTTTAATTCACGCAGAAATGGTGCGTCGATAAAAATCTTCTTATCGTGTTCTTGGGCATATTCAGAGTAATCTACCTCTATATGCTGCTTTTCTCTGACTTTGATATCCAGGACATTTTTGACCCTGATATCATTACCTCTGGTTTCCAGCATGATGGTCTTGCTATTGTCCAGCTTCATAATGGTATCGATATACTTTTTATTATTGTCATCGAATCATCCAGATAAAGAGATTCTAAAGACATCCACCATATTAATGACCTTGGAAAGGACAGTCTCTTTGGCTAATGTGGGTCATACTCAAGCAATGATCTTAGCGAAACGGAAGTTGTTCATTGGTTTACTTATTTTAAGAATAAAATTTTCATATCATTGTACAATAGCCACAGATGGCCTCAGGGAGTCTCAGGTGGCCTCAGGTTGTTAATTTATATTTTTTTAAAGAAAAGTTAAACAAACAATCTGTGGCAATATGCGACAACCTGCGGCAATTTTCTACAATTTCTCCACATCAACCAATAGGTATCACTTTTTCTGTATATCCTTTACCATACTTTTATTTTTCAACACCAATATCCCTTGATTATCTGTCCTGCTGCGAAGCATATCTTCTCCTGCCAAGACGACAATCTCTTTATTCTCATATCCTTGTGGGAAGATGATATCCGCACGTCCACTTTTACCTCAGTCATTCAATTTTGTCTGGACGTCTAATAAAGGCAGATCACCGAATGATTTGATGTTTATCCTCAGCCCCACGGTCTTTTCCAGATCGTTGATCGCTGATCATCATTTGCCGATGATGCGTCATTTGAATTCATCAGGGATATAGAGATCTACGCTTGTGCCTTTGACACGGAGCATGAAATCGCAGGGCAATATTTTCTGCAACTTCTGATTAATGCTTTGTTTAGCATATTCTGACACCATATTCTTTTTACTCGTCACTCATCACCCGTCACTCGTCACTGCAAGTGGCATAACGACTATTTGTTCTCCAAATGTATAAATCTCATATTCCACTTTCTTGGTGAAGAAGCTGGTGACGACAATGACTGGTCTTGCGAGATCTTCAGACTCCATACCTTCCGGCACTTTGACCGTCAAGGCAAGCTGATAGATTTCTCCGACCACTCCTTTATCTATATAGATGACCGTATCGATGACTTGAGGAATGATCCCCATCTCTATCGTTCACAGAAATCTCTGAATAGAATCCACTGGTCTCGTCGCATGGATCACGCCGACTAACCCTATACCCGTCAACCTTAGATCTTTATAGAGTTCAAAGTCAGACTGATTCCTTACTTCATCATAGACCGTGTAATCCGGCCTAGATAATAACAAGATATCCCTCACTTCATCATGTGTCCCGTAGGTGAAGCTATACTGCACGATATCGTCGGAGACGAGCAGATCACGTGGCGATTCGAGCGTCTTGATAATATTATTGTCTTTGTGATAGACATCGATCAGCGCTTGTGCGAAGGTGGTCTTTCCGCTGCCCGGCGCTCAGGAGACCAGGATTCCTTTGGATTTGTATCTCAATAATTCAAATGTTTCTGGGGTAAGATGATAATCTTCCATCTCCAACGTCTTGATCGGTTTGACGATCGTCATTTCCAAACCGTCGGATAATGGCGGATAGACGATGACTATTCTGTAAGGGCCAAGTTGCAATATTTTGGAAAGTTTCCTGTCTATTTCCAAGAATCCGTCATCTCTGGATTCTATTTCCTGATAGATCTGATCTACCAATTTTCTGAATTCTTCTTTGTTCATCACCGCTGTATCGACGTATGGTTTCCGATTGCCCGGTTCTCCCTTTTTCCTGATGAGTGGAGCATTTTCCTTGATATGTAAGGACATCGTATGCTCATCAAAGAACTTATCCAGAATGGAGTTTCAGATGATCTGCTTCATAAGTAAAATTTAGGAATAAAATATTATTACAAATTTATTGTTTCCACCTCGATCAAAGTATTTAAGTCTATTTTTCTTAGAAATCTTTTAGTGCTTTGATATCCTCAGTCGTCGGTTTGAAGATATAAATAGTTTTCATTAGAATAATATCCATATACCTTAAAGACTCATATGCTTTTGTATTTGCTTATGTCATTTTTATACGTTATCCTAAAGTCTGGATCGAATGATTGACTATTTCCTATAAAGAATTGGTCTCCATTTTGTGTGGTATCAAATATTGTATCATCTGTTATTTGAAAGATTTGAGATATGTTTTTGGAACCCAAATCTAATGCAACAAGGTATGTATCCTCATTATGCGTCGTATAGTTAAAAAAGACATATATATCATCCGTATATCTAAATCAACCAAACTTTCCACATGGTCATGTATCTCCTCCATTACATGTTTTATCATAAGGTAGGTCTACATATGTCTTTCTCATTCAATTTGGTCAAAGGTCTCCTTGATTAATGATTTCTAACTGATCCTTAGCTGTTCATTCAATCACGTTGATAGTATACACTCATGCATCCGTTGTATTTCAAAGATTTTGTAAAATATTTCTTCATGTTATCATTTTACTTAAAATATCGGAAGTAGTTTCTGTTGAGCCAGTCACTTCCACTCCTGTCGCATATTGCAGACATTCCGGTTCGGCTGGAGTCTCGCAGTACATCATGGTACATGCATCCGGCTTGCCGTCTTTGACAGAACAATTGTTGCAACCATCGAAGTAGCTGATGCAACCAGAAAGATCGATGCCTGTGGTTGGACATTCTCCTCTAAAATACGCTCGTTCATCGCACACATTCCCATCTGGCAAATGACAGAGTCATGATTGTCATCCGCTGAGATCAGTGACGATTTCCAATGTTCCGCTGTTTTGTTCGCAGTAGACTGATGCGGGATTAGCAAGGCCGACGGTTTGTCAGCTTAATAATCTTTCAAGTCCTAATGTCTTCAACACGGTCTGAGATACTCATAATTGCGGATTCTTTATGACGAATAAAAATCCAAGTCATAAAAGGAGAAGAATAACGAGGATTCGGAGAGCTTTTTTCATGGAGATATTTTAGAAAATAAAATATTACATTCTGATGATGTTGTAAAAAGATGGAAACATGGAAGGGTGGAAAAGTGGAAATGTGGAAAGAGGGAAAGGTGGAAAAATGTTGGAGTTTTTTTAATATTTCAACGTTTTCACATTTCAATGTTTCAACTTTCAGAGGCAATTAGCTTATTGATTTCACTTTATTTATCAGAACAATTTCCTCTGAAGAAAGCCCACTCTTCACATTCTTTCCCATTCTCGAATTTGCAGATGCCATATTGGCCTCCTGTCCCTTCTCTGATTTCCAATGATCATCATTTCGCTTCACAATTGACTGATGCTGGATTAGCCAATCAGATATTACCTGTATTCTGAGTCATCTGGGTCATAGCATTTTCCATATCTGCAGGCAAACATGCTCCTGTATGGAGTAATTCGGCTAATGGATTATCTTCCATCGCGCATGTATTGCTGAAAGTCTCTGGAAATGTATGGCATGGCTCTTTGGCGCATTTGATGCGAATAAGTCCGCAGACAGGCATATGATCTCTCATACATGCTTTACGATCCTCAATGGTTCTTGTCGCTGATGTATTGGGAATTTCGGTAGGTATCTCTATGGGTGCTGGTGCGGAAGATTTGGAAGCGCATCATGCTAAAACGATAACCGTCATCATGGCGAGGAAAAAAAGTGAATTCTTTTTCATTGGTGTTTATAGTAAAGAGTAAAAAAAAATTCTAATTTTCAATTTCTAATTTCTAAACAATTTCTAAGATCTAATTTTTAATCTTCAAACAAAAATAAAAAATGTTTGGAAATTAAAAATTGGGGTTTGTTTGAAAATTGATAATTGAAAATTGAAAATTCATCCCTATATATATATTGATTTTTTTTGAAATTTCAATATAAAAGCATATTAGTTGGTTGAGTTATGGCTTTTTACCTGATATTTTTGTAATGACTTTCTGTGTAAATGGTATAAAACAACAAAAATGAACCAATACGCCCATCGAACTTTTGGTGGTAACGGAGTCCTCGCTTCTCGTAAGGAAGCTTTTGGAAAAAATGAATATTCTCATCCTTTCCCTCAAAGTATATACACAAGATCTCAAAAAATTCGGTGATGTTTTTGCCCAAACCAAACGATGATCACAGGAAATCCAGCTGATAACAAACCAAACCGATGTCACAACAACCTGTCTATTACTTCTTCGTCTAGGTTTTCAGCTCTCGAATATAAATTCTTTTTCCAAGCCTTTGGATGCTTCTGCCATCAAAACCATCATCGATGCTTCTCGCAAAGAAATCCAGAAAGAACAGGATGAAGAGAAACGCCTGGATTATGTTCAAATCCAGCAGGAGAAAAAGATCTATACTGATCCGAGATTATTGGCAGCCAAGGAAGTCCTTGCGTGGATTTTTGAAAAGATACCATCTGTCTTAAACGCTATGAAATGAAACCTTTCGTCGCAAGAACTCAAAACCATCTCTTCACTCCAAGAGGAACTCAAAAAATTGAGGATGGGAAATAATTATGAGAAGATAAGAGACGTCGGTGAAAACCTTATCACCATCATCCAGAAGATCGATGAACAGCATTTTCTCGCGATGAGCAATCAGGCTAAACCATTGATCAAGAATTCACAAGTGACTGATATAGATCTGGAGAAAGAAGAGGCTAAACAAGCATATGTTCTCCAGCTCAAGAAACTTTGAGCTCATATTTCTATCCAGAATAAAGATTATGCCGTCTTGGGCAATGCTGCACTGTTTTGGAAATTTTTCCAGAAAGATCTGGTCAATGTTTTTTCGCATCCCGCCATACTCCTCTATCACCTGTATGATCTCATAGAATTTATTGTGATCACAATATCAGCTTTATCATGAGCATTCCTAGTCTACAATCTCTTATTCTTTTACATGGAAAATATCTCCGGCGCTCATTATCGGATGATGAAATTCGGAGCATTATGATTGATCTTGTTTGTAGGAAATCTTTTGAAAAAGAAAGAAATAGGAAATCTGATTCTTATCTACACATGAACTGTCTTGCTGTATCGGATTCTTACGAAGATACTGATCGCGAACTTCGCACTGTAAAGAATTGTTTTTGCGAAAATTGTGTCTTTGCGAGTCCGCCTAGGCGGACGTGGCAATCTAAATCATCTTAAACAATGTGGATTGCTTCGTACCCTACCGAAGTGGTAGGTAAACTCGCAATGACATAACGATTCAACCCTTCCACTTTTCAATCTTTCAACCTTTCAACCCCATAAAAAAATGGCACTTCTCTTATTATCCCTCTGAATACTCTGATTCATCCTCTTCTTCTATGGTATCGGTCTCTGGTATGTAGGATTTTTTCCGCTGATTTTTCTTGTAGGTCTCTTCGCCTACTATGGGGCATTACAAAACATCAAAATGAAATCTTGAGATATTCTGCAGAAATACAGCCTTTTCGTGGCATGGATTATTATTTTGGCTGGCTTGGTAGGTGTCTTCAATTTTTTCTGAATGGATATCATCATCACTTGTCTGACATTGATGGTCATCAATTTAATCTTGCGAATAGGTTCTTATCTCATGAAATATAATGATGGGAAAATGGTATTTCAACTATGATATTATCTTTCCATGATTTTTCTGCTGGTCGTAGTGGCAACGTTTGGATGACGATCTGGATTCTTCAGTGTCTTTATGATGCTATGGGTATTCCAGTTATGAATAGCCTGATTTTTTATCTTTATCATAGGGCTCAGAGAAACGATAGAAGAATATCGATGGTATATTTTAGGAATACTATCTTTGGGAACTATCATTCTGATCATCATCGATAAAGTACAGAATTTCTATATTGCACTAACTTTGAATAGCTTGTTGCTGACAGGAGTTTTTGCTCGAGTCCGCAATGTCCTGTGACATCAGCCGCCATCCGATGAAAAGAAAATAAACATTTCTGTGAGACGCATTTTGGCTGGGGAAAGAATCACTCAAGGCAAGAAGCATTTTTCTTCTGAATTCCAGAAGACGATATATGGCTTTATCTTCCAGATGCCATGATGGGTGAAAAAGCTTTTGGAATCTATGAATATCGGATTGATTGTCGCACTGATTTATTATTATGTCATGAATATTTCCGGTTTTGCGAATATCAACCATCTCTTCTATCGGCTCATCATCATCATTTTCGTTACTAATGTTTTGTTACTCAAAAAAATCTGATACAATAGCATCATTCAGAATCTGGTGGTTTTCCTGGTAATTAATTTTGCGATTTACATAAGCTTATTTTCGTATTTCAATGCTGATGTGGGTGCTATCGTGAGTCGGGCGATATTGTGGAATATCCTGAGTGCGAGCTTGATTTTCTATGCACATAAAATTCCACGATTGGCGAAAATATTCACTCCGGTAGAATATACCTATCGGCTGATAGCCACCGTTGCCGCCCTGGTTGTAAACATCATTCTGCTTATCAATACCCATATTGCCGGCGAACTTATTTTTTTCCTCGTCTTGCTCTATATAGGACTACAAGGTATGATTCTTTTCTATGCAGTGAAATATATGAATAAGAGATTGTTGGCTGATCTGCTCCCGGGTGCAGAATATAAATAATCAGCTACTTGAGTGCAATCAGAATAGTCTGCATCCGGGTATGCAGCGCAAAATAATTATTTCCCATCGGTTTTTACTAAATTATTCTTGACTTTATTCAGTAAATACATATATGAAATCCATTTACGTTTCTTTTTTTGTTTATGGATTCAAAAAATACTCCTCTCGTATCAGTCATTATGCCGACTTATAATAGAGCACGCACTATTTGAAATGCTCTTATTTCAGTAATGCAACAAGACTATCCAAATATGGAAGTTATTGTCGTGGATGATTGATCTACTGACGATACTCAGGAGGTTGTTACTTCTTTTCAGAAACAAGATGATAGGATTACCCTCATCAATCATGTGCAAAATCAATGAATCGCTAAGTCTCGTAATACTGGTATGGCCAAAGCACAGGGAGATATTTTTGCTCCATTAGATTCTGATGATATTTGGATTGACTGACATAAAATACAAAAACAGATTTCTTTTTTGGAGAAGCATTCTGAAATCAGCATCGTCTGAACCAATGGCATCATTAAGAATAATAAAGAAGGGTATTATCGTTCTCATCTACCACAAACAAATGAAGAAATAAAAAATAAAATTTTCAGAGCATGTCCTTTTATGCATTCTACTGTCCTATTTAAAAGAGAGGTATATGACAAATGTTGATGATATCCCGAAGATATTAAATTTTGCGAGGATTATGCATATTGGTTAAAGGCAGGTAAAGACTCTAAATTTGCAAATCTGCCTGACTACACCATGCTGTATGATACCAATACAGAGAATACTTGTTACACTCATTATATTGCTCAAATGAAAGAAGCTTTATTGCTTTTCTTCAAATATCGTAAAGAATACCCGGACCTCATTTGATGAATAAAACATAATCTATGTGAACTATTGTCCACTTACCTATCCAAGAACCATCCAAACACGAGAAAGTTAATTAGAAAAATGTTTCTTAAACCTGATGCTTTACCGCTTGATATTTCGATAGATCAATCAATAATAGATCAATCAATAATTAATCCTGTTTCCATAGAGTCAGACTATTTGTCCTAATTTTCTAAAAAATCTCTTGATTTTTTTCGTAGCATCAGTATACTCTACGTGCTATTCAATAAGATTATGAAGATTAAAAGATTAGAAAACTAAAAGATTTAAGTCAAAATCTTTTAATCTTTGAATATTTTAATTTTTTAATACGAAGCACCATGTGAAAAATTATCGGAATTGATCTCGGAACAACTAACTCCTGCGTATCGTACATGATGGGAGATAAGTCAGAAGTCATCGCTAATGCGGAAGGCAAAAGGACTACTCCCTCTGTCGTCTATATCAAAGGAGATGAGTTGCTCGTCGGAGATCTTGCCAAAAGAAAGGCTATTTTGGAGCCACAAAACGTCATCTACGAAGTCAAAAGATTTATCGGAAGAAAGTACAGCGAAGTCGTAGACAAAGAATCTTTACCCTACAACATCAAAGAGGACAAGGATGGGGGAGTATTGATTGTGATCGGAAAGAAAGAATATAAACCTGAACAAATTTCTGCGTTCGTTCTCCAGAAGATGAAAGAGGATGCGGAAAAATTCCTCGGTCAGCCTGTCACCCAAGCAGTCATTACCGTGCCTGCCTATTTCAATGATAGTCAAAGAAATGCTACGAAAGCTGCAGGAGAGATCGCAGGACTCAAAGTAGAAAGAATCATCAACGAACCGACTGCTGCGTCATTGGCGTATGGAGAAGGGAAAAATAAGGATGCTAAGATCGTAGTTTTTGATCTAGGAGGAGGAACATTTGATGTCTCTGTCTTGGAGATCTGATCAGAAGGAACATTTCAAGTCTTGGCTACTAGCGGAGATACGCATTTGGGAGGCGCTGATTTTGATCAAAGGATCATGAACTTCTTGGTAGAACAATTTAAACTCAAAGAAGGTATTGATCTCAAAGAAAACTCCATGGCGATGCAGAGAGTCAAAAATGAAGCAGAAAACGCTAAGCATCAGCTTTCTCAGACCGAGAGAGTAGATATTTCTATTCCCTTTGTGATTACGGGAAAAGACGGCTTACCCAGAAACCTAGAAGAATCCCTGACGAGAGCTCAGTTTGAAAACATGTGTAAAGACCTGTTTGAGAGATGCAAAAAACCCTGTCTGCAAGCACTGGAAGATTCTAAGCTGAAGAAAGAAAATCTGAATGAAATCATCCTCGTGGGAGGCGCAACAAGAATGCCTGCTGTTCTCAGTTTGGTCAAAGAGATCTTCGGGAAAGAGCCAAAAGCTACCGTCAACCCTGATGAATCTGTCGCTCAAGGAGCAGCGATTCAATGAGGAATCATCCAAGGAGATGTGAAAGATATTTTACTGCTAGATGTGACGCCATTGTCATTGGCTGTGGAAGTAGAAGGCGGACTCGCGCATGTCATGATCGCCAGAAATACGACCATCCCTGCCAAGAAAGAGAATACCTTCACGACGGCTGCAGATAATCAGACTGCTGTCACGGTTCATGTCACGCAAGGAGAAAGACAATTTGCGAGAGATAATAAGGATCTGGGAATGTTTAATCTGGAAGGCATTCCTATGATGAGAAGAGGGCAGCCTCAGATTGAAGTGGTCTTTGATATTGATGCGAACGGAATTCTCAACGTAACCGCGAAAGAGAAATCTACCGGCAAAGAGCAGTCAGTAAAGATCCAAGGTTCAACAAATATTTCCGATGAAGATATTACCAAAGCAAAAGCTGAAGCAGAAAAATTCGCTGAAGATGATCGCAAGAGAAGAGAATTGGTAGAATCTAAAAACAGATTGGAAGCATTGGTTTATCAGATGGAGACTATGATGTCTGAGCAGAAAGACAAGATACCAACCGAAGATAAAGAGAAAGTAAACAAGCTTATCGCTGACAGCAAAGCCATCAAAGACAAAGAAGATGTGACGAAAGAAGAGATTGATAGCGAGATAGAGAGAGTCCAGAAAGAATTTACCGAGCTCTACAATAAATATCAAGCAGCTCCTAAAGAAGGAACGCCAAATCCTGATCAAGAATTGGAGAAAGGGAAAGAAGAAGGTGCAGTTGAGGGAGAAGTGATTGATGCATAAATAGTTACTTACCATCCGGGTGCGAAATGAAGTAATCGTGGACAAAATGCTGATTATTGAAACCTTGCACCTGGGTGGAAATGAGCCACTTCAGTGATGAAGTGGATTTTTTTAATATCGTCACGGATCTTCTCAGGAACTATATTTATCACTGAGCGCGAAATATTTCGCGCCTTTTTCATTGTTGTCTTTCTGATAATATGCACTTCCAAGCTTCCTATAGATGCTTTTTATCTCTCCTGGCTGCAATTCTTTGATATGATTCTTTATCAGATCTTCACCTATCTCAATGACAAGGTCCATATTTTCTCACCATCTGAAATTATAGGCAATATCGACGAGTGCTAATCATGCGTCGAGATTCCCCAGTCTGTAGGACTTTGCGAAGTATCACAGACATTCCCCGAATAGGGCTATCGCGCTATATTTCTTCCCGAGTACCATCTCCGTCATGCTGCTATCCGATTCTGTGACCACAGCAAATCATGCTTTGGAACCGAAATACTCCTCATATTCGTCCAGGAAAAGTTTTCCTAAGACGAGATCAGCCTCAGCATCTCATTTCTTTTCTAGGATTTGAAGATATTCATATGCTTGTTGGTCGTCTCTGAATGCCTCGAAAAATCAGGCGTTGAATTTAGCCAACTTCCGAAGACCTTCGTTCGAATTACTGTCGCAATATTTCTTGTAAGTTTCGATGAATTCCTGCACGAGCAGAGGTTCATATTCTGTATGTGCCTGATACTCTTCTGTTCATTTAATATCGTAGGTCTTATCGTAATTAAATCATGAACTGGTGTAATCGATACCTGCATCTATGCCCATCTTGATCAGTCATCTCTCTTTCAACTGCTTGGCGTGAGCAAGCTCAGCGATCCGGTTGTTCAGAAGATACTTTTGTCGGGTATCTGGATTCAATCATCATGCTCATGTAATGTGATCCAGAGTAAGTCTTTCTATTTTTTTTATATTATGGAATCTAATCAGCACGTTATCCAATTGATGGACTCCGATGGCATTGGTTACCGGATTGAATCTCGCTCTATCCGGTTCATTTTTACCGGTTTCAAAATTTTTGAAATCTCCGGAAAAAGAGATTTTCGGATTCCCGTATTTCGTCTGCATCTCCAGAATAGTCTTGTAGAGCGCCTCATTAGGCTGAATAAGTGTATCTATTTTCAATGTATCATTAGCATATCCATGTCTTGCAAGCAAAGCATCAAATTTCTTTTGACTGACTTTTCAACTCATCAGCTCGATGATGTCGTTCGTCTCTTGGTCTTTCAATATCTCTTTTTTTCATAAATTATCTTTCAATTCTTTCTGGACATCATGCTGTATAAACCCTATCTTCTCAGAAAAATGATATCATCACAAAACAAGCCCTCATACGATGGCCGCTATTTTCGCTGTGTTTTTGATGATTTTTTTCGGCGATTTTTTCATGGTAATCAATTATATTCTTTTTTAAAAAATTGTCAAAAAAACTACCCCACCGTTCTAGTGTCATTCCGGCGTGTCAGTCCAGCACAGCTGGGTTAAGTATTGCAGCTTGCCTACCGGCAGGTTTACATACCGAAGGCATGCAGGCCGGAATCCATATCAAGCAAAATGGATTCTCGCTTTCGCGGGAATGACGTGACGTAGTGGGGTGGTTTTTTTCCTTTGACAACCTGCATCAAAAGATTATCTCTAAAGCGATTTCTTTTTATTTCCTTATCTCATCTTATGATCAATCAAAAAAAATTTGCACTCTTATTTGGTTGTCTGATCGGTGGTATCCATTTACTTCGATCACTTGGTATAGCCATCATTCCTGGACTATTCCAAAGATTTATTATGTGGGTAATGGGTATGCATTTTATGCAGATGCCGGTAATGATTCTTCCCTTCAATTTCTGGAAAATGATTCTCCTTGTGGTCATTACTTTCATCATCGGTATGATTGTAGGAACGATCATCAGTGCAATTTTCAATAGTGCGATGAAGAAGTAAAAAAAACTCCGGCAAACAACCGGAGTGATAGAGTAAGTTGTACCATAACTATAGTTTATGGTATTTTATAGTAAGCAATATTAATATGCATACCACCACCAATAGCTAATAACATGATAATGTCTCCTGACGAAATCTTGTGGTCTCCTAATCGATTTCTATACATACGATCAAGAATCAAAGGGATGCAAGCAACGGATGAATTGCCATAGGTGTCGCCGATAATGGGCATAATACCATCAGGTACTGGCAGATCAAACTGAGCAAAAGTTCTCAGTGCTATTTCTTCCAGCATCAGAGGATTCGGCTGATGAAAAACCATTTTGGCAATATCTTCAATACGAAGTCCTGCTTCTCTAAGCGATTCCTTGATTATCAATGGTATAAGACTCAATGCGTGTTTATGGACTCTTCGTCCTTGCATTTTCAAGAATAATTCATTCGGATCGTTATGATTCGGATCATAGGATTTACCCATCTGTATCATAAACGCTTGTTGATTAAATGTATCAGAGCGTACTTTATGGTATAACAGCCCTACAGGTTCTTCACTTTCTATAGCGCTTATAACAACAGCGCCTCCACCATCACCATACAACATTTTATCCACATCAACTTCTTCTGCTACTCGCGATAATATTTCTGCTCCGATTATCAATGCCTTTTTGATTTTACCACATTTGATCATGGTATCAACTTGAATCATCGCCTGCAGGAATCCCGTACAGCCAAAGAAAATATCCAAAGTCATTGTATTCGGATTTTTGATACCTAAACCAACTTTTACTTTATGGGCAAGAGATGGTTTTTGTCCCAGGCAATGCACAACTACGATGCTATTCAGGGATTCCTTATCAACGGAACAGTTGGGTAAAAGATATTCAGCCACTTCCATGATATCATCCTGTTCATGATCGTTGATGTGTATGACAAGATCTTTATCGCCCAATCCAAGAGCATCTTGGAACATCCTGAATGCACGTTCATCGCTGGGTCCTCCATATTCGATATCATACGCAACAACAGAAGGATTAATAATTCCCAGATGATTTTTAATGCGTGCTGCATAACAGGGAACCAAATCAATTTTATCTGCTTTAGTCATTACATCGCCGAAATTATTTGCGACGATAATACAATCAAGTTCTTCACGGTCTATTTTTGATGAGATGATTGCATTTTCTCCTGCTTCAATAGCAAGGGTTGAGGTTAGTTTTCCATCCGCAGCGTAATGTCGTTGTTTTGTCCCTGTAATTTCTTCGAATCTTTGTACGATATCTTTCCTAGTTTTTGATATCTTCTTTTTCTCGGCATCATAAAATTCTTCTTTATAGAAAATAAAATCCTTGCTGAGAAAATAAGAATTGTGGACGATTCTATCAGAACTAAAGTCATGACTTCCTGTTCCGATGATTTTTGAATAAATTTTTTTCATTATTTTTCCTTTCTATTTTTGTTTTTTATATTGTTTTTATTTTAGATTTTGATTATACCATTTTCTCATAGAAAGTCAATAAAGTTTTCCCGTAGAAATCCAGACGTGAATCTGTAAGCTCATGCGTGAATTTTACTCTAACAACTCCTTATGAATTATGTCATCACCTGCGCTGCTGGACTTGAGTCTGTACTCAAAAAGGAAATTGAAATCGCTGGATATAAAGTCCTTGGTTCGTGACCGACACTCGTTCGTTTCCAGGGAGACCTTTCTGCGATAGCCAAGATCAACCTCCGAAGCAGAGTCTGAAACAAACTCTACCTTGAACTAGGACAGAAAAAAGTTGCTGACTTTGATGGACTCTTTGCCTTGGTCAGCACGATAGACTGGAAAGTGTACGTCCAGGGAAATCCTATCAACGTTACCGCTGCTAGCAAGAAATCAGTGTTGACAAGCACCCCTACGATACAGAGCATTACGAAGAAAGCGATTGTAAAAAAAATATTGAATGGCAAAGAAGGGCAACTGCCTGAAGATCATAGCAAGGAAGCGATAGAGATTTTTGTCCACATTGATAGTGATGTATGCTCAATTCTCCTCAATACCACTGGCGAATCCTTACATAAAAGATGATATAAAAAAGCTACTGGCGAAGCGCCGATCAATGAAGCGCTGGCTGCAGGACTCTTACTTTTATCCTGACGAAAATTCAGCGAACCGCTGTATGACTTCTTCTGCGGAAGCGGAACGATAGCGATAGAAGCGGCTTTGATCGCTAAGAATATCGCCCCAGGATCATTCAGGAAATTCGCCTTCCAGCAATTCAGCCGATACGATCAGTCGCTCTTCACTCATGAACTTGAAGCAGCGAAGAAGAAAATATTCTTAGAGAAGCAACATACGATTATCGCCTCCGATATCGATCCGGAGATGATCAGGATAGCTCAAGAAAATGCCAAACATGCTGGCGTTGCAGACTATATCACTTTTGAAACTAAAGATGTAAATAATTATCTCGTCACTAGTAACTCGTTACTTGGTACTCTTGTCACCAATCCACCCTACGGACTGAGAATGAACAATATTGTAGATTTGGATAAACTCTATCGCACCATAGCCGAGCTATTCGCTAAGCATCCGAAATTGCATGGAGGAATTATTACTTCCTATACACCATTTGGCGATATGCAATATACCGGCAATCGAAAAAAATCACCTTTCTATAATGGTGGTGAAGAATGCCGATTTTATAAAAAATCGTTGTTGTAAACGAAAAATAGGTTTTTATTTTTCTCATATTGAAGTAATCTCTTAAGTGTAGAATCTTTGTCCTAATTTTGTCCATTTCTTTCTTTTTTTGTATGAATAAACTACGCTAGTTTATTTTTTTTTAATTTCCGGTGGATGGGCAAACCCACCCCAACCTTTTAATCCCGCAAAGCGGGGCTCCCTTGATCCAGCTGAGCTGGACTCCTTCGCTTTGCTCAGTCGCGGGATGGAGTAAGGAAGTTCTTTTATTTTTTTCTATTTGGATTATGGATGATTATGGTCCAAAATATAGACCTTACAATAGAAGTAATATCTATGATGCCAGAAAAATGAGACAAAAACCTACTCCTGCAGAAGAGAAGATGCGAGAAGGTATTCTAAAACATAGGCCGTTAGGATACAAATTTACTAGACAGAAACCGATAGGATCATTCATTGTAGATTTTTACTGCGCGAAATTATCTCTAGCCATAGAAGTTGATGGAGAAATTCACAAGAAAAGAAGACAATATGATAGAGAAAGAAGCAACTCCTTATCAAACCAAGGCGTCTCTATCGCGAGGTATCGGAATAACGACGTTCTAACAAAAATTGATACTGTATACAAAGACCTACTGCAATTTATGAAAAAACTCGCGAATCAATAAAACATCCATCAAGTCCCCCTGTGAAGGGGGATTTAGGGGGTTTGCAAAAAAACAAATCAAGTAAAAACTCTAACGTCAAGTAAAAACTCATTGCAAAATCATAGACAAAACCTTATCACTCTATCGTTTTATTACCTTGTCATCACATGAAACCAAACATATTAGATACTACAACATTCAAGGCCTACGCTAAAGAACATAAGCTCCAGCCTTTCAGAGTAAAACAAGTCTACCATGAGATATTCACCAATCAGAATATTACATTTTCAGATATGACGACGTTGTCCAAGGAGCTGAGAGATGAGCTTGAGAGTAATTTTTCCATCATTCCACTAGAAGCCGAGAATATCATAGAAGATGAAGATACGACCAAAATCTGATTTATAACTGAAGATGGATTTACTATCGAAGCGGTTATTCTTTATCACCGGTCGAAACTTGACGAAGATGGTGGAAAAATGGAAAAATGGAAAAATGGAAAGATTAGTCAATGAGCTGAAGACAATTTTCCACCCCCGCAATTGGCGGGGTCAATTTTCAACAGGCGTAGCCTTCAACCTTCTGGCTCAATTAGTCAAAATAAGCTCAATAGAATTACATTATGCATATCCAGCCAGATCGGTTGTCCTATAAACTGTCTGTTTTGCGTGACAGGAAAGCTATGACTAAAAAGAAATCTCTCCCGGGAGGAAATCATTGGCCAAGTGCTTTATGCAAATAATTATATCAAGAATAAATTCTGAAAGAAAGATGATGGGACGCTGTATGGCGTCAGAAATGTCGTCTTTATGGGCATGGGCGAGCCACTATTGAATTATGAGAATATGAAAAAATCTATTGTATTGATGCTCGCCCAGGAAGTGGGATTATCGCTTTCCAGGAGACATATCACCATTTCAACGGCATGAATAATTCCATGAATCAAAAAATTGGTGGAAGATGATATTCCCGTAAAACTGGCGATTTCTCTTCATGCGCCTAATCAGCAATTGCGCGATACCTTGATGCCTATTGCGAAAAAATATCCGCTGGATGAGCTGATGAAAACGATAGACAACTATGTCAAAGCGACGGATAATAGGATATTCTACGAATATATTATGATAAAAAACGTAACGGATAAGCTGGAACTTGCTCACGAATTGGCTTGTTTGCTACGTTGAAGGCTCGCTCACGTCAACTTGATCGCTTACAACCAGAATCCAGCGATTGATTTGCAAGAAAGCGATACGAAGCAGATGCGGAAGTTTAA